>NZ_QAIQ01000032.1 GCF_003061105.1 Arthrobacter sp. HMWF013 | reverse complement strand
TTTTGCCGTCCGGTGCCGTGAGCAGCGACGTACCGAGGATCGCGAACGCAAGGACGCCGAGCCAGTTCAGGAGGAAGGCTCCGCCGATCGTCAGGGTTGACCGCAGCGACTCCCCGCGGAAGACCGAGACGAGTGGGCTGGCCTTCTCCGAGACGTCGATTCCGTATTTTGCCCCGAGCTCCTGGGCCTCTTCGATCCGGCCGTCCTTGATCATCTTGTCGATCTGGTGACGGTGGGCGAACTGGGGGCTCTCTTTGAGCCAGCGTCCGGCGAGGACGATGAAGACGGCGGGGAGGGCGGCCACGGCGAAGCAGAGCGCCCACCCGCCGATGGGGAACAGCAGGTAGACGGACCCGGCTGCCAGGACGGAGCCGACTGGCCAGCCGGACTGGACGAGTGAGTAGATAAGACCGCGGCGGCGGGCCTTGGCGGGATCGCTGTTGTGGGCGAACATCTCGTTGAGGTACGCCGCGTTGATGGACTGTTCGGCGTAGCCGAGGCCGGCCAGTGAACGCACGAGGACCAGGAAGACCAGTCCAAGGCCGGCAGCGAGGCCCACCACCCAGCCGACAGTGGCCGTCAGCAGTGAGGCGACGGCGGCACCGACGACGGCGATCAGGATGCCCTTGCGGCGGCCGATCCGGTCGACGATCGGGCCGATCCCGAAGGCCACGAGTGCAGTTCCTGCGGTCACCCAGGTATTGATCCCCGTGGACTGGGCCGGGCTCCAGCCGAGGTCCGAGGCCAGCATCGGCAGGAGATTGCCGAACAGGACGAAGTCATAGACAGCGAAGGTCCAGGCGAAGAAGCAAATCCAGGTGGCAAGCCGGACGTCCTTGGGCGTGACATCAGACTCGACAAATTGAAAGGTTTGGGCAGTGGTCATAACTGTTCCTAATTCACGGGGATGGGTGGGGATGTGATCAGTACGGAACGAAGGGGGCGGCCCGGAGGCCAGCGTCAAAACTGGCTCCAGGCCGCCCCTTTTACTGCGGCTACTGGCTTAGGTTGCGGAACTGAGCTCGGCGACCAAAACCCCGCGGCGTTCGGCGGTTGACCGCAGATCGACCGTGAGTTGGCCGTTGACCTCCTTGAGGACCACACCGTAGTCACGGGCGGCCGCCTCGGCGGTCGTAAAGCCGTCCAGCACGTCCTCGAGGACCTTCAGCGGGTCCCGCTTCTGCGGGTCACCGAAGCCACCACCGCTGGGCACGGTGATCTGCAGGGAGTCGCCGGCCAGCAGCTGACGTCCGGTGACCTTGGACGGCCAGGACTCCTCGCCCGCCCGGCCGACGTTCTTCACGAGCGAGCCGTTGAGGCCGTCATGGCCGCCGAAGGCTCCCCACGGCACGTCCGACTCATGGCGTTCACCCTCACAGGTGATCGCGGTGTCCGTCAGGAAGGTGTTCTCCCGGACGATGCCGATGCCGCCGCGGAATTCACCGGCGGCCGCCGGCTCGGAACGCAGTTCGTAGCGGTCGGTGCGCATGGGGAACCGCCACTCGAGCTCCTCGATCGGGTTGTTGCGCGTGTTGGCGATGAGGTTGTCCACGGAGTCCGGCCCGTCGCTGGTGGCGCGGGCGCCGTAGGAGCCCTCGTTGACCTCGAGGTAGACCCAGTACTCGCCCTGTTTCTCGTCCCATCCTGAGTAGGAGATGAAGTGGATGTGGGCGGAGTTGCCGGCGGTGACGCGCTCCGGGATGACCGGGGCGAGGGCCCGCAGGGCCAAGTCGACGGCCCGCTGTACCTGGGAGAACCGCGAGAAGGTCGCGGCCGGGTACGTCGGGTTGAAGATGGTGCCCTCCGGGGCGATGACCTTCAGCGGCTTGAGCATGCCCTCGTTCTGGGG
The DNA here is from genome assembly GCF_003061105.1 of Arthrobacter sp. HMWF013. Classification (GTDB taxonomy): domain Bacteria; phylum Actinomycetota; class Actinomycetes; order Actinomycetales; family Micrococcaceae; genus Arthrobacter. Next base: position 32,176 of record NZ_QAIQ01000032.1, on the reverse strand, counting down.
CACAAACACCGGGAAGGCAACCTCGTCCAGGAATATCATCCGGGTGATGAACGTGAACGCCGAGACCGTGGTCCCCTCAAAAGCGCAGTTATAAGCGGTGGGAACCTGTTCGGAGGATCCGGTGAGATCGTACGTAATCTCATCACCCTCGATGATCACCTTCACGACGATCGGCAGCTTCTTGCCGTAGTTGCGGCCGTCGTCGTCCAAGTAGCCGACCTCGGTCTCGTAGACGCCGTCGGGGATCTTGGCGATCTCCTGGCGCAGCATCCGCTCCGAGTAGTCGATCCAGCTCTGGCCGGCCTCGCGGACCGCGCCGAATCCGTACCGCTCGATGAGGGCAATGTACCGGGACTTGGCCAGCTCGCAGGCGGCGATCATCGCCTGGAAGTCGCCTTCGTTGGAGGTGGGTGTCCGGGTGTTGTTGAGGATGTGCCGGATCAGCGATTCCTGGCGGACGCCCTTCTCGGAAATCTTCACCGCTCGGAAGATGGTGCCTTCGGACTGGATGTCCTGGATGTCCACCATCAGCCCGGAGTACGCACCGCCGTTGTCGATCAGCTGGCCCGAGGCGCCGGCGAAGCCGACCAGTTCCCCGTCATGGAAGATCGGTTCGATGATCGCAACGTCGGGGGAGTGCGTGGCGCCGAGGTAGGGATCGTTGTGCAGGATGATGTCACCGTCGTGGATGTCATCGCCGAGGACCGAGATCACACCCTTGACGATCTTGGGCATCGAGCCCATGAACATTGGCGTGGAGTCGGACTCGGCCAGCACGTTGCCGTCCTTGTCGAACAGCCCTGCACCGAGGTCCTCGGACTCGCGGATGATCGATGAGTACGCCATGCGGAACAGCACCGACGCCATTTCCTTGGCCGCGGAGTTCAGGGCACCGCCGATCACGCGCATCAGGATCGGCGTGGCCAGTTTCTCGGCGCTCTGGGTGGCCGCCGGGCAGTCGATGACGAGGTTGCCGGCCGCATCCACCGCTCCGGAGAATCCCGGAGGAATAACTGTGGTGGAGTCGTACTGCTCGATGATGGCGGGGCCGGTGAAGGTGATTCCCACGCCCATCCTGTCGCGGTCATAGAAGCCCGTGTCCAGGGTGACCGGCCTGCCATCCTGTTCAAAGGTCACCGGGCGGGTTTCCACCAGGGCGTCGTCAAGGGAACCGGACTTGATCGCTTCCGGCGTGGGCAGGTCATCCATCAGGGCGCTGGCCTCCACGCGGATGTTGATGACTTCCACGGTGCCGTTCTTGAAGCGGTGGCCGTACTCCTCGAAGTGGGCGTCGTGGAAGGCTGCCTCGGCCTTTTCCAGCCAGGCCTGGTTAACCGGCCCCTCGGGGGCAGTGAAGCGGATCTCGTATCCCTGGCCCTCGTAGCGCGCGTCCGCGAGCCATTCGAGTTTGCGGCGTCCGGCTGGCACCTCCTCGGCATCGAGTTGGGCGTTGGCCTCGCGCTCCAGCTGTTCATACGAACCCTGGATGGCGGCGGGGTCCGCGCTGGCGAACGTGAACCGTCTGGTGGCGACGAACTCGTACTTCTCGTCTGTGGCCAGCAGGCCGGTGGCGGCCATGATGCCGGGGTGGGCCGGGATCAGTACCTTCGGGACCTCCAGCTCCGCGGCGATCTCGCAGGCGAAGAGTGCGCCGGCGCCGCCTGCCGCGACGAGGGTGAAGTCACGTGGGTCGTAGCCTCGGCGGACGGAGTTCTGTTCGATTGCCTGGGTCATGCCGAACTTCTGGATCTGCAGGGCGCCGAGGGCGGCCTGGTCCACTGACATGTTGAGTTTTTCGGCGAGGCCTTCCATGGCCTTTCGGGCGCCATCGAGATCCAGATCCATGCCTGAGCCTGCCAGGACGCGGTCAGGGCGCATGCGCCCCAGCAGCATCTGGGCGTCAGTTGATGTCGGTTCCGTACCGCCGCGGCCGTAGCAGACCGGGCCAGGAACGGCGCCGGCAGACTGCGGACCGACGCGGAAGACCCCGCCGGCGTCGACATAGGCGATGGAGCCGCCGCCTGCGCCGATGGTGTCGATGTCCACCATCGGGACCATTGCCTGGTGGTCGCCGATCTTGGTGTCCAGCAGGTGGCGCATGCGCAGTTCACCCTGGTAGGCCACACCGATGTCCGCTGAGGTCCCCCCAATGTCCAGGGTGACCACGTTCTCGAAGCCGGACTGGCGACCGGCCCACATGCCGCCGATCAGGCCGCCGACCGGTCCGGACATCATCAGTGTGACGGGCCGCTTGGCGGCCTCCTTGATCGGGACCATGCCGCCTGAGGACTGCATCAGCAGGATCTCCCGCTTGTAACCCAATCCTTCGGCCTGCTCCTGCAGGCGGTAGAGGTAACGCGAGACCCGGGGCCCGACATAGGCATTGAGCGCGGTGGTGGAGAACCGTTCGTACTCCCGGTACAGGGGCACGATCTCGCTGGACAGGGACAGATAGGCCTCGGGGAACTCCTCCGCGACGATTTCCCCGATCCGCTGCTCGTGGGCGGCATTCAAGTAGGAGTGCAGTAGGCAGACGGCGATGGCCTCGACGCCGGCCGCCTTCAGCTCGCGTACGCGCTCACGGACCTCGTCCTCGTCCAGCGGAACCAGGACGTCGCCGTTCGGCGCGGTGATGCGCTCCTTGACGGTGAGCCTATGGCGGCGCTTGATCAGGGGCTTGGTCTGCCAGGGCAGATCCTGCTGGAGGGAGAAGTTGTACGGCTTCTTGTGCCGGGCGATGTGCAGGATGTCCCGGAAACCCTCGGTGGTGATCATCCCGACCTCCGCCCCGGTGTGCGTCAATGCGGTGTTCGTGGCAACCGTGGTTCCATGCACCAGCTGGTCGATCTCCGAAAGCGACACCCCGGCCTTCGCACAGAGCTTTATGATGCCGTTGATCACGGCCTCAGATGGGTCGTGCGGGGTGGAGGGAACTTTCTCCACAACGGCGATGCGCTGATCATCGTCCGAAAAATACAGGTCGGTGAATGTACCGCCGACGTCTACTCCGATGCGCTTCATAAGGGGGTCCTTTCGAAAGTTTGGTTCAGGACTGGGTTGAAGGGAAAAGCGGGGGGCCTCTTTGCCTGGCCCGCTCTCACTCGGGATTGGAGCTAGTCCACTGGGCCGGGGGTTCCGGTCCCGCAATCCGATGTGCCGTAGCTCACATCGTTGCTTAGAAAGCAATTTAGTTCCTTTATCAACAACACGCAATGCTTTTGACGTTCATTTCTTGGGACCTCCCCTTTTGTGTCAGGGGACGTGGGCCTCCCTAGGTGTTGGAGAGCGGCTTGCGGATGCCGGGCCAGGTATGACCTGTCCTCCGACGCGAGCTTGGATGGGCACACCGTACGATGGCTGCTACGGTGACTGCGCGTAGCGCCTGGAGAGGGAGAACCCATGCTTGACCCACAAACAACTACTGACAAACCGCAAGGGGCGGCGGCATCGCTGCTCAACGGGCTTACCGTGCTCGAAGCCTTCTCCGTCGCCAAGCGTTCCCTCCTGGGCGTCACGGAGATCTCCGAGCTCGTTGGCTTGCACAAGAGCACGGTCTCCCGGATGCTTAGCGGCCTGGACGAAGCCGGCTATGTGCAGCGCGACGAGGAAACCGGGCGATACCGCCTCGGGCTGGGGATGATCGGCCTGGCCGGACCACTGCTGGCCGAGCTAAGCGTCCGCCGTGCCGCCCTGCCCCACCTCGAAGAACTCACGCAGGCCACCGGCGAGACGGCTGCGATCGCCGTCTGGAACGGCACCAACGCGATTGTTGTGGAACAGACGGCCAGCCTTCACCAGGTCAAGCACACCGCGGCGATCGGCACGCGTTACAACAAGTTCGCCAGTTCCTCTGTCCGTGTGTTCCTCGCCGAACTGCCGTCCGAGGAGACGGACCGTCTGCTTGCCGACCGGGCGGTCCTGCTGGAGGGCTACCTCGGTCTCGAAGACCCGGCCCACGAACAGCTCGTCGGCGTACGTGACGACGGCTTCGCCGTTAACGATGGCGAGACCACTTACGAGGAATACGGCGTATCCGCTCCTGTGCGGGACTACCGGGGCGAAGTCGTCGGCTGCATCACAGCCAGCGCGCCCCGATCCCGAGTGCAGCACATGCAGAGTCAGTCGATCCTGCGCGAAGCCGTGATGGAGGCCGCGGCGCGGGTGTCTTCACGGTTGGGCAGCCTGCCGGGGGGAACCGAGCCAGGCCGCTGACGGCGCCGTTGGCTGATCTGAGCAGGGACCGACAGAACCTGGATCAGAGTCACCCGTCTCTGTCTGAACGCGGTCTAATACACGATCTTGCTGACGTTCGGCTGGCCGCGTGGATGAATCACCCCGGAAGGGAGGCCGACCAGCCCAAGCGGGTGGATACGTCCGAGGCAGCCTGTTGTACGGCGTGAACCAGAGCGTCCCTGGTTGCGTGCTTGTGCACGCGGGAACGGGGAGCGGATGCAGTGATGCAACCAACAACCTTGCCCCGGTAATCCCGAACCGGAGCGGAGACCCCAAACTCCTCCTCCGTCGTCGAACCGTCATTAACTGCGTATGCCTGACGGGCGACTTCCTGCAGGTGGGCGGTGTGGTCCAACGGCAAACCATCTTCTGCGGTACGTAGGATCTGCCCGGATCCGAGCAGTTCGGTCGCGCGAGCCGGCGCCAGCTCCGCCAGGAAGACCCGCACCGAAGAGCTCTCGAATTTGTTGTACCGGGTTCCGATGGTGGCAGTGTGTTTGACCTGATTCGGGCTGGCGACCTGCTCCACGACGATGGCCTCATGACCGTTCCAGACCGAGATAGCGCTGGTCTCTTGGGTGGTTTCGGTTAACTTCTCCAAATACGGAACCGCAGCACGGCGGACATCCAGATCCGCCAGCAAGGGGGCGGACAACGCGAGGAGGCCCAGCCCGAGCCGATACCGTCCCGTCTCCTCATCCCGCTGGACATACCCGGCTTCTGTTAGACCGCTAAGAATGCGTGAGACCGTGCTCTTGTGGAGGCCGACGCGCTGAGCAACTTCCGTCACACCAAGAACCGGGCTTTGAACGGAAAAGGCTTCCAATACGGCAAGACCGTTCAACAGTGACGCCGCAGCTCCTTGGACCTGCCCGTTGTCCTGCCTCGGCCTGCCTGCCACCTTCATCCTTTCGCGCTGCGTGACTATGCCGCCACTCGTTGGGGCCATCATATGCCGCAATCTGTACCCGCCTCACTGGGGGTGTCAGTTCCATCTTGCGGACGCGGGATTAACGAACAGAAGGTCCGCCCTGGCGGGCCTTCAACGTGTTCCGCCCAAGCTACATCCAAGCCTCGGCAGGCTTCCCTTAAGAGAGAAAACGGGCGGACATTGTCACCGCCCTCTCGAGAAGTTTGTCCGGTGGAGATGCAGACTCTGGGTACCTCTGGTGCTGTGTCGATTCGTGAGCTACAGTATCCACTACAGCAACATCGTTGCTACCGTAGAAACAAACAAAGCCGAGAGAGTGGAGAGAAACCATGACAACAGAGATAGAGACCTTCAACGACATCGAGGCCCGTCTTGCAGCAGTGCTGGAGGAGGCGTTCGAAGCCGGAACCAGCATCTACAACGAGCGCGGTTTCAAGCGTCGGATCGGCTTCGGCAACCGCCCCGCCGTCATCCACATCGACCTCGCGAACGCCTGGACCCGTCCGGGCCACCCGTTCAGCTGCCCGGGCATGGAGACCATCATCCCGAACGTCCAGCGGATCAACGAGGCCGCCCGCGCCAAGGGCGTCCCGGTCTTCTACACCACGAACGTGTATCGCAACCGCGACGCCACCTCCGGGACGAACGACATGGGTCTGTGGTACTCGAAGATCCCCACCGAGACCCTTCCGGCGGATTCCTACTGGGCGCAGATCGACAGCCGCATTGCGCCCGCGGACGGCGAGGTCGTGATCGAGAAGAATCGCGCCTCGGCGTTCCCGGGGACGAACCTCGAACTCTTCCTGACCTCCAACCGCATCGACACCCTGATCGTGACCGGTGCGACAGCCGCCGGGTGCGTGCGCCACACCGTCGAGGACGCCATCGCGAAGGGCTTCCGCCCGATCATTCCCCGGGAGACCATCGGCGACCGCGTCCCGGGCGTCGTGCAGTGGAACCTCTACGACATCGACAACAAGTTCGGTGACGTGGAGTCCACGGATTCGGTGGTGGATTACCTGAACCGCCTCCCGCAGTTCGAGGACACGGTCCCGAAGACCCTCTCGGATCCCCAGCCCGAGGTGGCGTGCCCCGCGGATCCGGCCTGAGCCGCACCGCACCCTCGTAGCCCCACGGCCCGGCATCCCTAGGCGGACCCGACGACAGCCGGCACCCATCAGCGGGTGCCGGCTGTCGTGGGGTCGGGCTGGGCTGCGGTGGTTGACCGCCGGCATTCAGCCGCCAGATCACCAAGGGCGGGAACCTCACCCAACGCAAACAGCGGATCTGCACAAAAAAGACCCCCTTCCGAGGCCACGTCCGTAAGTGATGGAAAACGCCGATATGGGGATCTTTCGTTTGCCTGAGAGCCGAAGGACAAAGCCGGCGGGTTCAAGCTCGACTACCGCGGTGCGCGGTTCTCGCTCGGGTACCCGACGTGTCCCGACATGGAGGACCGCCGCAAGGTGGCGGAGCTGCTGAAGCCAGAACGGATGGGCGTGATCCTCAGCGACGAGCTGATGCTGCACCCCGAACAGTCCACCGACGCATTGGTTTTCCACCACCCGGAGGCGAAGTACTTCAAAGTGTGATTTGGGGGCGGTACCGCTTAGGCCAAAATACCTGCGGGGACGTCATGCGGCCAGGTGTCAGGTTGGAACCTAAGCTGTCCATCAGAGAGCAATTAGGGAACACGATTCAGACCCTATCCTGACTGTTTTTATGGGGCTTCCTGACGTCAGGCTGGGGTGTGCCTCAAGCTGACCCCGGTGTAGTCACCGTACCGGCAGCGTAAACCCTCGAATGCACTGGGGGAGCATCGACGAATCAAAGCTCGTCCACCAGACCGTGTACATCGACCCAGGGCGAGAACACAGGGTCCTCACCTGCGGAAACTCAGTTTTTCTCGGTGTTTCCTTGCAACCAGTTTCGTTATCCCAGGATTACGATGACGTCGTTGATAACACTAAATTGGGGGGAAGTTGCTAGTTAGAAAAGCATGCGCGCAAGCAAGTTGTATTGCCCTTGCGGCAGGGGCGTTCACCATTGCATCAGCCTTCAGCACCGAAGCTCGGCCGGCACAAGCATCCACGCTTCAGCAAACAGTAAGCAATTTGCAAGTACAACGAAATACTCTCGTAGATCCAAGTGCGCATTCTGTAGCTATAAGCAAGAAGCACTGGGCCAGTGGTTCAGCGGAAGCAGTGATCGTAGAAGCCACGGACAACTACGCTATCGCTGCTGCTGGGCCGCTTGCACGCTCGAAAGGCATTCCGTTACTGCTTGCTTCTGCAGATAATCCGGCAAACGTGCAAGACGAACTCAGGAGGCTTGCAGCGACGAACGCCATCTTGGTTGGGCCTGGATTCAACCCGCGCACGTTGCTGCGGCAGGCGATAAATGCTGTTGTCACCTCGCAGACCTGGACCTCCGGTCCCGGACCCGACGAGATGGACAGCCCAGTTGCTTCACTGTTCCCAAGCACTGTCGAGGAAGTCTACATAACAGACGCTCTAGACCCGTCAGACTTAGCTACGGCGTCAGCGGCATCAAGCTTCCAAAAAGTACCTCTCTTCACCGTTGGGAATGCGCTGACCGACTGGGAAAAGGGAGAACTGGCGCGACTGAAGCCAAAGAGGGCCCACTTCATCGGCACAACTAGTTCGGCAACCCAGACGGTAGCGGACATTGAGGTCCTTGGAATACCTGTTAGCCCTGTCAGCGGAGACTCTGCCGCTTCTAGAAACGAAACGGTGGTGCGGAGCTTGCGTGGGAGGAACCTAGACGACCGCACGCTCGTAGTGGGTTCCCAATTGGGATCCACTCAGCTACTCGTCTCTTCCTTCGGCGCTGCGATGGAGGGTACGGTTCCCCGGCTCACCCCCGATTCGAACTCTCTATCGGGACCAATCAAAGAGGAAGCCTCATCCTGGGGACCGGAACTGCGGTCGGCAGTAGTAGTTGGTCCTCCGTCCGTCATCTCCGACACGTATCTGAACCATCTGCAGGTAGCAGTGCGCACCCCGCGAGCAGCGGCTGGCGCATTCCATGTAACAGAAACGACCACCAGTCCCGACGGCAGCGGGTGGGTCGAACTTTCAGCGCAACCTAATGCTGCACGGTACAAGTTAGTGGACTTAGCGGGCTCCACCGTATACAGCGGGACTTCACCACGCTTTCCTGTTCCTTCTGATGGAACCACGTTCAAAGCCTCCGCGCTCGATTCCGCCGGCGCCATCTTGGCGGAGCGCGACGTGCGGGTGGCAATCAACCCGGACGAACCGGATAGGAAGACAAAAGTCGCAGCCACATCTGATGGCAGCGTCACGAAACTTGAATGGTCCGAGGGAAGCGCTGGCCCCAGGGCGCGTCACGTGACCCGCCATGAAATGGTCCGGGACGCTCAGGGGCAACTTGCCATAGCTGGTACCACCCAACTCGGGGGCACATGTGCAACAAGTTTCACCGACGCATCTCGTCCATCAGGAAAAGAAGTTATCTATGAGGTTTCTCAATACGGCACGAACACAGGCAACTTTTGCTCAGTGACCACACCTACAACTTCAATTCGAGAGCCTCAAGTTGATTTCACTGCCTTGCGAATCCCTGCCGTATCCACTACGGCTACGATTCAGTCTGAATCCGCCACAAGTCCGGGTGCACCAACCCCTACAATGGCGGAGAAGAGCTTGATGGCGCTAAAGGCACACTCGGCTTCAGGTGGCATCTCCACAGAATCATTTGGAACCAGCGCCTGGACCTTTCGCTATCAGACGTTTATCGCTGACCGCTACGTGCGCCCGGCTTGGTACGACACGCAAACCTTCGGCGGAGATAATCGGGGGTTCGGGGCTTGGCATGACTCGTTCAGAACACGTGCTGACATGACGTTCTACTTTGACTCGCGTTACTCAATCCAGTCCATGCACTTTGGTAAAGCCACGGGAATTACGAAGGAGTACCACTGCACGCTTCATAGCTTTAATAACTGCTCTTACGTAAAGCAAGCCCAAGAGTCCACGGATGGCATCAGGATCATGGACAAGCGAGCCTACGGCTCTTATCGTGTTGCACGAATCGAACATGACTCCGCCATCCCAATCCGGCCTCACGGAGCAATGTGGGGCCTGACGCCCACACCTGGTATCACCTACACCATGGATGTCCTGTACTGGCCCAACGGGTTTAGCGTTACGGGCTTCCACGACGGCGCCCCATCTCATGAGCTTTGGGGAGGATGGGTCCCGGGAGAGTATATTCCCATCATGACGCATAACAGAGCATGCGATTTCGGCCCCGGCCTTGCTGGATTTTGCAAAGTGAATTTCAACATCAAGATATGAGTTCGCTACATGGCAAGGAAGCAATGAATAGCGAAACCAGAAGTAAGACTTGGCTGCAGCCGTGGATTTACGCTGCTGCTGCGGCGCAGGCCCTTCTATTCAACGCACTGCAGAATCTCCTGGCTGCAGGCATAACCGGTGGCTTGGTTTCCACTGTCGTAGCCGCATCAGCGGCCTTACCCGCGCTTTTGCTCATACTTGGATTTAGGCCGGGTATCCGAAGGGCAGCCATCGGCGGAGCACTTGTCACGGCCGCATCGGTAGTGGGACTAACAGGAGGTTTGACCACATACATCTATGTTTCGATGCTTCTCATCCCAGTCCTGACGGCAGTTCTCCTTCCGAGTACAAGGCTGCGCCCTTGGAAGGAAGTTGTTCGTCGCATACTTCTTGCAGCGGCAGTTGCAATCCTGTTTTTCGCCACCATGATTTTTGTCCCCTACCCGCTAGGTTGGATTGTTGCCTTGGCACCATGGCTTGGACTAGCAGGCGAAGAGACTCGTCCAAGGCATCAGCTGTTACTTCCAATAGGAATCGGGCTCTCATACGGCTTCTCCCTTGTAGCCTGGGGTCCATTCTCATCCGGAGCTATCGTCTCTGGATGCATCGGGTTCATAGGTCTTTCCGCGCTACTACTTCTTGGGAGATCTGAAGCTGGCACGAACCCGTCCCCCTACAATTTCTGAGGAAAAAGAACGTTCATTAGTAGGGCAGGATACGAGGTCCCATGATGCCGAGGCGGCTTCATGGGACCTCGTACGTCTAGGTTCCTACGCTAGGGAAATGCGCGCAAACACCACCCTTGAGAGGGGTCGTCTCATCTGTTTCAACTCGTCCCACTCAACTGGCGATAACGTATGTTCCGTCAACCTGTAGCCGCGGCCGGGCAGACCCGTGCTTGGTGATCACGCAGCCGGAACTGGTGGTGACTATGATCCATCCGTGGCTGGGTCAATTCAGGTTATCCACGGCTGGAAGTAGGAGTCGTCGGGGTAGCTCCCTGGTAGCAGCAGCGGTGCATTACCTATGAGAATTGTCCCCGGCTGTGGGCGGCCGGACCCGACTTCTCGTTCAAACGTAGATCAATTCCGGTTGTTCCGAGGACGACCGTGCAAGGAGCTGCGTGTCAGCTTTGCGTGTACCTCGAACTAAATGATCCATTACCGCTCTCTGCGCGAAACCAAGGAAATGTTTCCCGAAGGATGCTCACGACCGTTCGAAACCCAACCGGCGCCGGACAAGTTTCTCCACGATTACGGCATGCTGTTTGCTCTCGTGACCTCCAGTCGATAGTGCTGCCAGGTATGAGACGTAAGCGGCTGTGCGGGTGTCGTAGGCCGCAGCGCGTGTTTCTAAAGCGAGGGCGAGCGTGGCATGAGCCTGCGCGAATGCGACCTTGAGCTCAGTTTCCGAGGGTCGTTCCGCCAGCTCATTCTCAGCGGCCGAAAGGAGTTCCCGTGCACGATCCGCGTGTTGGTTCGCTTCGTGCTGGCCAAGATCAGGTTGCATGCCAATCACCTTCGCGTGAGTAGTTTTGTACAGATAGTTGTGACATTCGGCGCTGGCCGCGGGAGAATCGAGCATCCGGTGTGCCTTGCACGCTGCTGTTGCATGTCGAGAGCCTAGCTGAATTGGAACTCTTAGCGAATTGCTTCCGCAGGATCAATCCGTGCCGCCCTTACCGCCGGGAGAAACGCCGACACAGCACCACTAACTACGCCCACGAGTGGCGCTAGAGCCACGGCGGACCACGGCATCACCGCGGTCCATCCTTGCGCTGCAGATACGCCAACTGATGCCACCAGGCCAACAGAAAGACCTGCGATGGATCCTGCGAAACCGACGATTATTCCTTCCCAGATAAAGATAGCTGCGACGCCTGACTGGCTAAGGCCGAGGGCACGACTCAGTGCGAGCTCCTGAATCCGCGTTTGAACGGACAAAAACATAGCGGATGATGCGCTTAGTACGGCCAACCCGAGTAGTGCGATAGAGATGGAGTTCAGCAAACCATCCAAGTCTTGGGAGACGCCAATTCTGAGGTTTCGAAGGTCTCCTGTGGTGGACACCGCTACTTCCGCTGGCGCGGCAGGAGACAAGGCCAGGGGAATGGCCTCGGCCACACCCGCCGAAAATCCGATGTCTGTGCGTACGACGAGTTGTGAAGCTGGATTTGAGATGGCTGAGATGGGTATGACGACGCTCGTGGCGAGGTTTTGGGCCCTGGGTGCACTAGAAATTGTGCCTATGACCGAGTATGGCGTACCGGACACCCACACCTCTGCTCCGAAACCGCCCCACTGAACGCCAAGCCTTTCAGACACGGCTTCTCCGACCAGTGCAACCTTGCCTGCGTCTTCTGAACCGAAGAGTTTCGCTGCTTGTGGGGGGAAAGTTTCAACCTCAAAGAGGGAAAGTGCTGCTTCGTCGACAGCAACCGTGCTTCCGGGAAACGCTTTTCCATCAACACTTTGAAACTGTGCCAAACGTGATGTCCTCGCCTGCGAGGCGTCGATTGAGGCAATTTCACCAACGTTCGTTACGTGGGCCAGGCCCTTGATGGTCTGAGCACGATTCAGCCGCTCCTCACGGCTTGTGCCAGACAGCACTTCTACGCGCACTTCATCAAGGGCGGCCGACGCAAGTCTGTCCGATATTTGTTGAGATGCACTCGCCCCTATGCCGGAGGCGGTGATCATTCCAGCGATAGCTATCGTGAACGCTGCCACCAAGGTAGCTGACCGGAGGGGGCGTGAGGACACGTTGTTGATTGCGCGTAAAATTCGCTCCTGCCAGCGTCTGGTAGTCCTAATGAGGATGCCTTGATCTTGCCTTGCGGGGATGCGTTCCTGAATGGGGCCGTCGATTGGCGCTTGGCGCACTTGTACTTGACGTCCTTTAACTGGCTCCGTAACTACGCCATCCCTAACTTCGATGACACGGTCAGCGTGCTCTGCGACGGCTGGATCGTGCGTGATGACGATGACAGTCGTTCCTCGCTGATTCAGCTCTTTTAGGAGTTCCAGGACTTTTGATGTGGAGCTGCTATCGAGGTTTCCGGTGGGCTCGTCAGCCAGGATCACCTGCGGGTTGGTGGCCACCGCACGGGCCAGCGCTAAACGCTGACGTTCCCCCCCGGAAAGGTTGCGGGCCAAACTTGAGGCCTTGCCGGACAGCCCGACCGTCTCCAGTGCTCGGCTTACCTCAACGCCTTGATAGTCGAGGCTTTCACCCCGAATCGCTAAGCCCAGCGCCGCGTTCCTCGCGGTGGATTCGTAGGGATTCGCATAGGAGGATTGAAAGACGAAGCCAAACATTCTCGAACGCAGCCTGTCCCGCTCAGGGCTGCTGAGTTTATTAACTTGGACACCATCAACCTCGAAGCAGCCTTCCCATGAGTTATCTAGGAGCCCCATGATGTTCAGGAGCGTTGATTTGCCTGAGCCCGAGGGGCCAATAATTGCGACAAATTCGCCATGTTCGACTTCCAGCGTTGCTTGCCGAACGGCGAACCACTGCCGATCTGTGCCATATCTCCGGCTAACTTGCTGCAAGGACAGTTGAGGGATTGTTCCGGTCATGGGGAAACGAGTACTTCGTCGCCGAGACTAAGTTCGTCCGATTCAAGCGCTGTCCATCCGTTAGCGTTTCGAAGGACAACTATGGGAATTCGTTCTTTTTCCTCTTTGGCATCGCGACGCAGAACGTACTCCCCATCGACATCTGACCTGATGGCCAGGGTCGGTACCGCCGTTACAGGTTCGGTTGCGGAACCAAAAAGCACCGATACAAGTTGCCCGGCTGCAAGCTTGGTCTCTTGCGGTAACTCAATGCGAATATCTTTACCTGGCGGCCGTCCGGCCGCGGTGCCCTGTGATTGAAACTCTCCGACCGCAGCGATCACAGCAGGTTCCATGACACCGCCTGGGACTTGGACTGAAACTCCGTCACCGACAGTGATTTGGTCAGACTCACGCACGCTTGCTCGTAAACTAACGAAGCTGGAGCCCAAGCTCAGTTCGGCAAATGGAGCATCAGGTTCAAGCAATGACCCTACCGCGGGAATAGTACGGACCACAGGCGTTCCATCTGTTGGTGGCAGGGAGGCAAACTCACTAAGTCTTACGTAGGTTCCCTCCCACCACCCGCCAGGCGGAATAATCTCCGCTTTCGCGTACAGGCTTCGCACAGCTTCTAATGTCTGCCAATCCACTATGCCGGTGATTGAAACACCAAGAGCCTTCTGGAGACTTATGACATCGGACCCCTTGTCCTTCGCCTTGAGGTCGCGGAAAAGTGGGATTTCCAGTGAAAAGACAAAGATAGGGCGATCAGACACGGCCCCTAGGAGCGTGCCATTCGTCAAAGGGGTGCCATGCTCGACAGCTGTGTCGGTTACGACTGCACGGTGCGTGCCTTCTGGAAGCTGCGCGTGTACCTGATAGCTGTCGCTACCCACTACTTCCCCCTGTATTCTCACGTCGTCGGTCACCGAACGGCTGTCGACTGTTGCGTAGACGGGCACTGTCTGAGCACGGGCATCAAGAATGGAAGCGTCAGCGGAACGGACCCGAGTCCCTAAGCCGTAAGCCAGGGCTCCCACCATGATGCAGACAACCAAGAATGTCCACGTACGTTTTGGGTGCGCCAAGCTGCGCAACTTGGGTTCGTCCCTCCTCGGGAAAGCCTCACCCTCCACGGGTAGCCAGCACCTCCCGGGCTTCTGCTAAAACCTTGTCCACTTGAGCCCGGTGCTCGGTCAGCTCGCTCTCGTGCCGGGCTATGAATGCCATTTGATGCCGTGCCTCGAAGTCCGCCAGAGGCTGCACGCTATTCAAGGACTCCTTGCATTCGACATCGATTGCGGCGACCCGCAGTTGTTCTTCACCGGCCGGCGGAAAAGCAGGGACCATCGCGTTGTCAGCAGGGTTTGGTGTCAGCCCTTTAGAAGTGACGCAACTCGTCCACTCTTTGAGTGCGGATGCGAACTCAACACTTGCCTTCAAGGCTTCGAATGATTCGCGCATTCCTTGGTCCACAGGTGAATTCTGACTTGATCCATTAGGACGTAAAGGCTGGAACAGATTCAAATCGCTTTGACAAGCTTGATAGGCTGACCACCAACTTTCGCTCAATGCATCTTCCTGCGCTGTCAGTTCCGCAGATCCTGGGGGTGCAGGAAATTCATATCCATTAGATTTCGCATCTGCATTGGACCAGACTCCGTACCTGCGGTCCGGAAGGTTGGGGATGGATTCCCAATCCTGGGAGGCACGTGGAAAGTCGCGTCCCCCTTTCGCCAGACATTCATCAAGGAGAAGCGCGTTCGCGTGAGCGACCTCTTGTTCCTCGGACGAGGTCATTGCATACGCCTCTAAAGGGAGAGTGATTTGGCCCAATACAGGGTCCAATTTAGCCCTCGCGTCCTTATAGTCCTGCTGGGCATTGGCGGCACAGGCGGGTAAACAGGTGAGAAGTGCAAATGCCGCTACACGCAGAAGAATCGAACGACTAGCCATTTAGGCGTAAAACCAGAGCGAGCTAAAAGAATCAGCAGCGAAGTGAGGCCAAATGTAAGAGCCGGACTCATTGGGATACTGGACCCACGGATTTCCGCTATAACCAGAGTCCGTAAACCAGCCGACGGCGTGTGTTCTCCGGTTGGAAGAAGACGAAATTAAGTCGTTCCAGCCACTTAGATAAGAGGTAGGGCCGGACCATTGACCAAAGGTTCCGGAATAATCGACGTCAAACCAAGCGCAGGCCCTGTTGCTGGAACATTGCGAAATGTGCGCCTCGGCTGGCGCGCTTAGGGCGACGGATGCGAAAAGAACGGCAGCCGCCACACCTCCTGCCATGCTGAGTCGATTTTTGGCAGGAGCAGGTGACGCTTTTCCAAACATAAGTTCCCCCAGGAGCTCGGATATAATAGACCAGCAGAAAATCCTGCAGGCAAATCAGCCAATTATGTTGGTTTCAGAGGGGCGGCTGCAGGATCCAGAAAAGCTAATCCATCCCCAATGCGCCAACCCTAAGCCTGAGGAATGAACTAAGTCAATGATTTAATCCACCGAATGTGCCAGCGTCGGCTAATACCGACAGCCTGCTAGTACCTCCATCTTTGGAGGCTGTATTCGTGTCGCGAATTTCGGTTGTAGCGTTCATAGGGATTGCCTTCGTCAGCGAGGGCTTCCAAGCCCCCGCAGCCCATTACCGAACGCCGATAACCGGCCTTCCGTCAAGCTACTGGGCCGGTGCCAGCGGGGCCTGTCACGAGCGGGTGTTGAGGTAATCCAGAATCGCCCGGGCTGTTTCTTCCGGAGCGCTGACGTGGGGACAGTGCCCGGTGGCGTGAAGCTGCACCAGGGTGCTGTGTTCCAGATTCTTGTGCAGGTAGGCGCCCACTTCCGGCGGGGCGAGCCGATCGTCGGAGCACTGCAGAATCAGGGAGCTGGTGCGCAACTTTTTCAGTTCAGGGCGGGTATCGGAGAAAAAAGTTACCCCGGCGAAGTGCCGTGCGATGGTCGGATTTGTCCGGCAGAAGCTGGCACGAAGGTCCTCCGCCAATTCCGGCTCCTGCGGGTTGCCCATAACCATGGGCGCCACGGCCGCGGCCCAGGCGAAATAGTTGCTGTCCAAAGATGCCAGCAGGCCCTCGATGTCTTCCCGCGAAAACCCGCCCACGTAGCCGTCGTACGGGTCATCCGTATGACGGGGCGAAGGAGCAAGCAGGACCAGGTGGGAGAAACGGGTGGGGTCCTGCACTGCGGCGATCACGGCGATCATCGTGCTGACACTGTGGCCCACCAGGATGACGTCCTCAAGTTCGAGGGCGGCGCAAATCTCCAGCAGGTCCGAAGCGTACCCATTCAGGGACCCGTACTTCTCCCAGTCATAGGCGCTGATGTCGGAGTGTCCTGCACCAACATGATCAAAAAGCACCAGCCGGTAATCCTCAACGAAATAGGGCAGCAGCTTCCGCCACATAGCCTGATCGCAGCCAAAACCGTGAGCAAACATCATGACAGGCCCATCATTCCGGCCGGATATGGTGACGTTGTTCCGGCCGATTACCGCAGCAGCTGCTTCGATCACGTTCTCCCTGACCCTCCATTGGGTGGCGTCCTGTCCCAGACTATCCACGGGAAATAGCGAATCCTAGGGATCCTCCCACGTTGAACTCAAGGGTGTTCACGGAAGGTGCCCTCAGGCCCCAATATGCAGCCGGTCCCTGGCCAGGTCGGAGTGAGCCTGCACGGCTTGCCCGCCCGCGCTGGAAACCGGCTTTACCCGGCGGAGGGCGGCGAGAATTGCACGTCCCACCACGGCGATTCCGATGATCGTGGTGACGGCACGCAGGGTGTCCCAGCCCGCCGTCGACGTCACCAGCGAGTAGAGCAGAAAGCTGCTGAGGTTGGTGCCCAGCGGCGCGCCGGCGACGTACGAGATGCCCGTCCCGGAACCCACGGCGAAGGGCCAGAACCACAGGTTTGTCAGCAGGCCGAACAGGTAGGACGCCACGACGCCGTAGCCGGCCAGCATCCACAGTTCGGCTTTGCCGCGCACCCGCCGGGGGAGCAGGCCGGCACCCGCGCCCACCCATGCACAGGCGAAGATCTGGAACGGTGTCCAGGGCCCGATGCCGCCCCACAAGGCACTTGAGAGCGCGATCGTGGCCGCGCCGAGGAGCATGCCGAAACGGGGACCGAAGGCCCTGCCGGCCAGGATCAGCAGGATAAAGACTGCCTCCACGCCCCCGACGCCGGTGCTCGCCACCCGGACTGCGGAACCCACTGCGGCCAGGACACCGAGCAGTGCCACCGTGTGTGCCGAGCGGACCGAGCCGTCGAGGGATACCACGATGGCGACGACGGCGATGGGCGCCATGGCCAGCGCCGCGTAGGGGAGTGCCGCGGCGGCATCCTGCGGGAGCGCCGCAGCGAGCAGCGGCCAGCAGAATGCCGCGAGGGCCAGGAGGTTTGCGGCGGCGAGGACCGGGACCTCGACGCCCCGTGGCATCCGGATGCGGTGCTGTTTCTTGGCAGCGGAAATGTCTGTTCCTTGGTCGGTGAACCGTGGTGCTGCGATCACCGGGACAGCGGCGGCACTGGCCGGGACGGCTTCGGGCCCGAGTGAGGGCGCGACGCCGTCACTCATGGGGAGGATCCGGGCGCCGAGTCCGTGCGCAAAGTCGTGGTCGTGGGTGGCGATCAGGACCGCCGTGCCGGTGTCCGCTGCGGCCCGCAGCGCGGCCGCGACCGCCGTGCGCGCCGCAGGGTCGAGGCCACGGGTAGGCTCATCAATCAGGAGGACCTGCGGGTTGTCCATGGTCTGCAGCGCGATGGCCAGGATCCTGCGTTCGCCTGCGGAGAGGTCCCGCGGATGCTCGTGGCCAATGGGAATCCGGACGTCCCCCCGCAACCGGGCAAGGTGTGAAGCTGCTGGGCCGGGCGAGGGCCGGCCACCGCTCTTTCGGCGGCCCTGGCGACGCTCGGCGGCGCGGAGCTCTCCTGCCACGGTATCCCTCGTGAAGAGGTCGTCCGAGGCATCCGGCACAAGGGCGACGCGGCCGCCATCGAGCGTGCCGCCGTCGCGCGTTCCTTCACCAGCCGTCCCCTCACCAAGGGCGAGCGCCACCAGGAGGGACGACTTCCCGGCGCCGTTCGGCCCCACCAGGGCCACCACTTCACCGCGGTGCAGGGTCAGGGATGCCTCGCGCACGAGCGGTTTGCCCTTGCGGTGCACCGCGAGGTTAGTGGCAGTCAGGACGGGCGCGTGCTCTGCTGGCTGGGCCGGCGTCGGACGGGAAACGACGGCGGGCGACGGCGACGGTGCGGCACCCGGTACCAGGGCGCCGTCGTCGATGGTCCACCAAGAATCGGCGACGGGTACGAGCGGTTCCGCGCGGTGTTCCGCCACGATGACGCAGACGCCTGCTTCCCGGGCGAGGGCGTGGAGCACGGCGATGACGTGTCCGCGTGCTGCGCTGTCAAGGTCGGCCAGGGGCTCGTCAACCAGGAGCAGTGCCGGCTGCTCCACCACGGCGGCGGCGATGGCCACAAGCGTTGCCTCACCGGCCGAGAGAGTGCTGACATTGCGGTCCAGGAGCGCAGTCACCCCGATGCTCTCCGCGACCTCCAGCACCCGCGCCTTGGCGGTCACGGCTGCGACGCCGCGCAGCTCAAGGGCGAGGCCAATTTCGTCCCGGACCCGGCTGGTGGCGAACGCGGCGCGGGGATTCTGCAGGACGACGCCGATGAGCCGGGCGGTATCGCGCGGCGGCGTGGCGGCACGGTCGGCTCCGGCGAGGCTCAGGGTGCCGGAGATGTCTCCGCCGTCAACGTGGGAGAGGAGGCCCGCGATGCCCCGCAGGATGGTGGACTTGCCGGAGCCCGTCGGTCCGGTGATGACGGCAATTGACACGGGCGACGGGGCGAATCTGGCGATCCGCACCTGGGCGTCGCCGATGCGGAATTGTGCGTCCCTCACGAGAACCGGTGGTTCAGTGCCTTGGCCGGGTAAGTGTGCGGCCCGGCTCCCGAAGCCGCGCAGCTCCAGGGCCGCGGCGACCCGGCTGGCGTGCTCAAGGGTGCGCTCGAGCACGGGCACCAGGGCGCGGGGTCCGAAGCGTTCGCCGCGCAACCGGAAGGCCAGGCGTACGGAGGTCACGGCGTCGGCAAGGGCCGGAAGCGCCGCCCACGCCACCACAAGCATGCGGGCAACGCCCTGCATGGGTCCGCCGCGGGCCAGGTGGACGAAGCCGCGGGAGATGTCCACAAAAGCATTGAGCAGGCCGAAACCGAGGAACATCCCGGCAATCGGCAGGGCGGACAGGACCGCCTGCCACAGCCCGGGCGCGGTGACGGGACCGAGGAGGACAACATGCGCGTACGGAGCAGGCAGCCGGATCCCCGGCAGGTCCAGCAGGACCGGTTCACCGATACCCGCGCCGTTGAAAAGTACGCGGTAGATGACCCGCGCCGCGATGAACACGACGGCGAGGACTGCCGCCGCGCGTAACGGCGCGGGTCGGAAGGTCATGCCGCGGGGGCGGCCGGTTCGCCGTCGACCGTGAAGAGCAGTTCCAGGCTCTGGCCCGGGCTGACCTGCAGGGTGGCGAGGCCTTCCTGGGCGTATTCCCAGGCACCGGCGTCGGGCTTAACCCAGAGCGACCAGTACGCGAAGGCGGCGGGCATGCCCGTGCATTCTTCCTTGTACGTGCCGGCCTTGTGGGTGATGTCGAAGTCCGCTGCCGGCACGCCGTTCACGCGGCACACGAGTTCGGTGGGGTACTGCGTGGTGCCTTCTGTCTTCACGTCGGCCTCTTCGAGCACCTTGGAAGCGGCGGTGGGGGCGTCCACGGGCACGCACACGGACTTGTCAGCGGCATCCTGCTTCAGGGCGCCCGAATCGACGATCACCTTTACGCCGGTGCAGGGCCCGGAGGCGGCGCTGGATGAGGCGGCTGCCGTTGTAGCCGGCGCGGTAGTGGGCTGGGTGGCGGCCGGTGCGGAACAGGCGGCGAGGGTAAACAGGAGACCGGCGGCGGCGAGGGAGCTCGCGGCGGCGGTGCGGATCTTAGTCAAAGTCACCTGTCAAGGGTAGGGCGTTGCCTGCCCTGAGCGGGATGCCGTCGCGTTGTGTGACGTCAGGTCTCCAAGAAGTTCAACTGACAGGCCGGCTGTTTCCCGGTTACTGTCGAGACATGCACCCGGCGACGCAGAAGCTGGCCCCTGCCGACGAGGCGAACCTGGTGCTCGACCACGCAGGCCAGGTCAACGTGTTCCTCGTCGCTTGCCTGCTCGAGCCGGGCGGTTTCCTGGCCGTGGACGGGTCACCGGACATGGCCCGGCTGCGGGCGGTCCTCCGCGAGCGGATAGCGGAGGTGCCGGCGCTCCGCAAAAGAGCAGTCCGAGTGGGCCGCCGGCATCACTGGATCGAATCCACGCCCGACGTCGAACACCACATCCGTCTCGTGGATCCCGTCGACGGTCTCGCGGGACTTCAAAAGAGATGCGCCGAGCTCATGGGCCAGCCGCTCGCAGGGGACCGGCCGTTGTGGGAGATCCTGCTGGTCCCGGGTGCCACGGCGAGGGGACCCGGTGTAGTGCTGCGCATCCATCACGCGGTGGCCGACGGCATGACGGCAGCGGTGATTGTGCAGCAGCTCTTTGATCCCGGCGAACCGGGAGAGGACGCGGGGAACGGGCCGCCTACGCGTGGGCTGGCGGAGGCACCCCGAAACCGCCCGCGGAGCGATCCACGCCGCACTTTGCGCCGGCTGAGGATCGGCCTGCGCCGCATCCGGATGACCTTGTGGGGCCGTGGCGTGGGCGGCACGGTGCTGCTCGGGGAGCGCAGCGCGCACCACGGCGTCGCGTTTGTGCGTACAGAAATCGAAGCCCTCGAGACGGTGGTGCGTCCGCGGGGTGCCACGGTCAACGATGCACTGCTCGCAGCAGCGGCGGCGGGCTTCCGGGCAGCCTTGATGAGTGCCGGTGAGCCCGTTCCCGCTTGGCTGCCGGTGTCTGAGCCTGTGGCGTTGCGGCGGCAGGGGCCTGCCGCGAACCAGGTGGGAGTCATGCTTGTGCGGCTACCGCTTGGGGAGCCTGATCCTGATGAGCGCTTGCGGCTCATCACCGCGCAGACCCGTGCGGAGAAACCACAGGCCAGGGACCAGGGCACCCTGGAGTTCATGCGCGGCCCGGTGGGCGCGCGCATCATGGACCACCTCGCCCGGCGGCAGCATCTGGTGGGAGGGTTTGTCACCAACGTGCCGGGTCCGGAAGGCACGTTCCGGCTTGCGGGAGCCCCGGTCGCTGCGCTCTGGCCGGTTGCGGTACTCGCCGGCAATGTGCGGCTCGGCGTCGCCGCGGTCTCATACGCGGGCAACCTGTGCTGCGGCATCCATTTCGACGTGTTGAATGTGCCAGGCGCCGTGTTTGCGCAGGCCATGGGTGAGGAGATGGCGCGTCTCGGCCAATGAGGGAAGCTTAAATCAAGCGGACGACGTCGGGACTTGAGTTCCAGGAAGTCCCGGCGGCGTGGGCTTCCGTTGGACGCTACCCACCCAACAAAGACGCCTTGCCCGAGTCCCGTTGCGCGGTCACCACCCGTGCTGGCGCCCCCTGTGGTTGGCATAAACAGGTACTTCCCAAAACTGTCAGACCCCCTGCGATGCTTTGGTTCTGGAAACCGGTGTGGTTGTCGATGCGGGAGGCAGGACCGCGGTTGCGGCTGCGATTGCGTCGGTGGCCGGGCTGGTTGAGGAGCTTGCCGGTGTTCTTGACTGCCCGTCGGCCGCCCCGGCTGGGCCTATGCGTGTGGCCGATGCCGATGCTGATCCGATGCACGAGTTTTCCGAGGCGTGCCTGGAGGGTTTAGGGGTGCTGGCTCGGGTCGAGGCCGCGACGGCGGCGGTGAAGGTCCGGCTGGTGGCCGCCTATGCGGAGGCAGCGGCCGGGATGGAAGGCCCGCCGGCCAATGCGCATGAGGCATCGGCGAAGGAGATGAGCCTGGTGGCAGAAGTCGCTTGCGTGCTCACCATCGGCGAACGTGCCGCATCCGCCCTCGTTGGAGAAGCCCACGCGCTGGCCACCTCCTTGCCGGCGGCACTCGATGCGCTGCAAACCGGCACCATCGCCTGGCAGCATGCCCGCATCATGGTCGAGGAAACTACTGGCCTGACCCCTGCAGCAGCCTCTGCCCTGGAGGCGCACTTCTTCGGTCAGGATGCCCTCAACCCTCCCAACGCTGCCGGTCCCGGAGAGCTGGTGCCTGGCCGGTTCCGCCGGAAGGTTCGCGCCTGGCGCGAACGCCACCACCCCGAGACCCTTGAAAAACGGCACGCGAAGAGCATGGCGGACCGGCGGATGGAGTACGCTCCGGACCGCGACGGCATGGCCTGGATTTCGCTCTACCTTCCCGGGGACACAGCCTGCGCCATCTGGAACAAAACCACCGCTCTGGCCCGCGGCCTCCAGGGCCCACACGAACCACGCAACCTCACCCAGTTACGCGCCGACATCGGCGCAGGGCTGCTGCTGGGCAGTGCGAACCAGGGCATCGGCGAAGTGCCCTCCCCTAGAGTTGAAGTGCTCCTCACCGTCCCGGTCTTCTCCCTCCTCGGAATCACCGACGAACCTGCCGAGGTCGATGGACTGGGTCCGGTCCCGCCATCGGTGGCGCGCAGGCTGGTTGCTGACGGTGCCAGCTCGTTGTACCGCGTCCTGATAGACCCGAGGAACGGGGCGCCGCTGGAAATCGGGCGCACCAGCTACCGGCTACCCGAAGCATTGAAGCGATGGCTCAAGATGCGGGACGGCGCATGCACCTTCCCGGGCTGCAGCAACAATAGCCTGGACAATGAGGCGGACCATCTCACCGCCTGGCAGCAGGGCGGGACCACCGGGATCAGCAACCTTGGACAGGCATGCCCGAAACACCACCGTCTCAAGCACCGGCGGCCCTGGAAACCAACGCAGGCAACGAAGACTGAGCCACCCGGCTGGATTTCACCGACCGGCCGATACTATCCAGCTGAGCACCCAGACCTGGAACCACCACTCCTGCCACCAGGCTGCCTGCCTTTTACCGTTAGCCCCTTAGAGCAGGCCATCCTGACGCGCCTCGCTGCCTGTGCCTGACGGCCGCGCGCCCTGACCCGCCGAGCTCTCACCTACGCGATTGCCTTCGCGCACGCGGACTGCCCCTACGACCGGGCCAAATGGTGACGCCGTCCTCCCGGGAATCCTGAAGGGCAATTCTGAAGGGTCTGGACCCCGGTAGCGGCCGGATTTATGGTGAAAAGGTGGCGGTTGCCTGACTGGCAGGATGGCCAGTGCTGCCGGTCCGCTGTTGCGGCCGTCCGTCATGAGGAGGAAGCAGATGGAACACGTTGAAGAGACCGTTGACGTCGCAGTCCCGGTGCGGACCGCATACAACCAGTGGACCCAGTTCGAATCCTTTCCGCAGTTCATGTCCGGCGTGGAATCCGTAACCCAGCTGACTGACACCACCAATCACTGGGTGACCAGGGTGGGTGGAGTCCAGCGGGAATTCGATACTGAAATCGTTGACCAGGAGCCTGACGACAGGATCGCCTGGCGCAGCACCGACGGCAAGTCCCACGCCGGCATCATCAGGTTCACTCCGCTGGATGCCAATCATACGAAAGTCAAAGTCCATTTCGAATGGGCACCGGAAACAGTCACTGAAAAGGCAGGCGCAGCCCTGAAGATTGACGAGGTGCAGGTCAAGGCCGACATGCGTAAGTTCAAGCACTTCATCGAGTCGCGCGGCACCGAAACCGGGGCGTGGCGTGGTGACGTCAAGGACAGCGGCCCCACCGGGCAGTTCTAGAAGTGCCGGTGGGATCAGCAGCGGAATTTACAGTTCACAAACAGAAAGCGGGCGACGGCGGGAACCTCCCGCCGTCGTCCGCTTTCTTGCGCTGTGGTTCTTAGAAAGGGCCAACACCGATCTGCTGGGCGACGATGGCCCGGGCGGCCACCGTGGCGAGCAGTATCAGGGTCAGCGGCCTTTCCGGTGCGTTACTGAGCTTCCGACGCGGCCACCAGTGAATCCTTGGGGACTTCGTGCTGCCGTGCGCCCGACGACGGATGTGCTGCGACTGCCGCGGCGTGCTCGGCCAGCACCCCGGTCTGGTATCGGATCTTCAGGCGGTAGAGCAGGGTCCCGCCAATGACTACGGCACCTACGAAGATCACACCGCCCCACTGCAGGTACCACTCGAACGGCGGCACCGAGTTGTAGATCTCCGGGCGGGGCCAGACCAGGTTGACCGTCATGGCCGCGCCCCAGAGGACGGCCAGGATGTTCACGGGCAGTCCCCACTTGCCCATGCAGAACCCGGGCTCGGAACCGTCGTCCGCCAGTGGCCACTTCTTCAGGAGCCTGTTGCGCAGCAGGGCAACCGTCACCAGGAGGTAGGAGAGGTAGATCAGGACGATGCTGATGCTGGACATGATCGTGAAAATCGCCGGCTGCATGACGTTGATGAGCAAAGGCATGACGGCCAGGACGCCGATCACGATCGCCGCGATCTTGGGGGTCCGGCGGACCGGGTCCACCTTGCTGAGCTGGCGGCTGAAGGGCAGGTTGTTGTCCCGGGCCATGGCAAACATCATGCGGATGGCGGCGGCATGGACGGCCAGGGTGCAGACGACCACGGCCACCACGATGCACGCGAGGAAGGCCTTGCCGAACGGTCCGCCCAGGACGGAGAGCACAATGTACTGCAGCCCGCCGTCGGCCGCTCCCACCTTGGGATCTGCCAGGTCAGGTGCGGCCAGGATGCCAAACAGCAGGATCAGCCCGCCCAGCACGAACGAGGCCGTGATGGCCCGCAGGATGGCCTTGGGTGCCGTCCGTTTGGGGTCTTTGGTTTCCTCGCCCAGGGAGCTGGCCGTGTCAAAGCCGTACATCACATAACCGGACGCCATGGCACCGATCAGGAAGACACCGAAGAAGCCGAGGTCGTGGCCTTCCCCGAAGCCGGCGGTGTCGAAAAAGACCTCAGGGCCGCGCACCACGTGCCAGCCCAGCGCGAGGATCAGGAGTACGGCTGCGCTCAGCTCCACGAAAACGCCGATGCTGTTGATCCGGGTCATGAGCTTCACACCAAACGCGTTGATGAGGGTGGAGATGGTGATCATGATGCTGGCCAGCACCACGCCGTTCATGGCGAAATCGTAGGGGCCGGTGCCGTCACCGACGAATTGGAAGCCGGACCAGAGCTGGGGCAGGGTGAGCTGCAGGGCAAGTGCCACGGAGCCCAGCGCCACGACGGAGGAGATCATCAGCAGCCAGCCGGCCAGCCACGCCGAGGTGCCGGACGCGAGCCGTTTGGCCCAGTTGTAGACCGATCCCGCCACGGGATAGCGGCCCGCCAGTTCGGCAAAACACAGTGCCACCATGAGCTGGCCGGCAAAGACGATGGGCCATGACCACGCATATGCGGGGCCGGCCATGGAAAAACCGAAGTAGAACAGTTGGAAGACGCCGGTGAGGATGGAGATGTAGCTGACGCCTGCGGCGAAGCTGGCAAATTTGCCGATGCTCCGGTCCAGGGTCTGGGTGTAGCCGAATTCGTCCATGCCGCTTGAATCAATACTCTTGCTGGGTTCCGCCATGTGGACTCCTAAATCAGAAAAGCACGATAGTGATGACCGGCCGGCCGTGGCGCACGGAAGGTCAATGCCCTGCCGCCGGGACCTTGCCGCTCAGGCAAGGGATGCGGTGAGCTCCATTTCTTCCGCGGTCATGGTTTCGCTGGACCGGCCGGCGCGGATGAGGTCCGCGCAGCGCTCGCCGATCATCATGACGGTGATGTTGGGGTTGACGGTGATGTGCTCGGGCATCACGGAGGCATCCGCCACGCGCAGGCCGGCGACGCCCTTGACCCGCAGCTCGGGATCCAGCGGTGACATCCCGTCGTCGGCCGGTCCCATCCGGACCGTGCCCACCGGGTGGTACACGGTGTTGTGGGTCTTGCGGATGTAATCCCGCAGCTCCTCGTCCGTCTGCGCCGCGACGCCGGGCGACAGCTCGCGGCCGGTCCATTCGGCCATGGCGGGCTGGGCGGCGATTTCGCGGGCCTTGCGGATACCGGCCACCATGACGCGCATGTCGTGGCCTTCGGGATCCGTGAAGTAGCGCGGATCCACCATGGGCTTGTCGCGGAAATCGCGGCTCCGCAGCCGGACGGTGCCGCGGGAGCGGGCGTGGGTGACGTTCGGGGTGAGGCTGAAGCCGTTCTCTGTGGTGGGGTAACCGTGCCGCAGGGTGTTCATGTCGAAGGGGACGGAGCCGTAGTGCATCATCAGGTCCGGGCGGTCCAGGCCGTCCTCGGTGGGGGTGAAGATGCCGATCTCCCACCACTGGGTGGAGGTCTGCACCATGGGCTGCCTGGCCTCGAACTGGACCACGCCTTCGGGGTGGTCCTGCAGGTTTTCGCCCACGCCGGGGGAGTCCACCAGGACCTCGATGCCGTGCGCGGCGAGGTGGGCTGCCGGACCGATGCCGGAGAGCATCAGCAGCTTGGGGGAGTCGATGGCACCGGTGGACAGGATGACTTCGCGGTGCGCGGAGAGCCGGTGGGTGCGGCCGAACGCGGAGTCCACCACGTCGACGCCGGTGCAGCGTTTGTCCGCGTCGAACACCAGCTGGCGGGCTCGGAGGCCTGTGAGCAGGGTGAAGTTTTCGCGGTCGATGATCGGGTGGATGTAGGAGACCGAACTCGAGGCCCGGGTGCCGTCCGCGCGGCGGTTGATCTGGAAGAAATTGGCGCCGTTGATCACGGTGGCCCCGGTGTTGAACTTCGCTCGCGGAATGCCCGTCTGTTCGCAGGCGTCCAGGAGGGCGACGCCTGCAGGATCCACCGGGGACACGTTCATCAGGTGCACGGGGCCTGTGTCCCCGTGGTGCGGGGCGTCCGGGCCGGCGTCCTCATTGGTTTCCAGCCGCTTGTACAGCGGCCAGGCGGCGTCGGCGTTCCAGCCGGTGGCGCCGTACTTCGACTCCCACTCGTCGAGGTCCTCGCGGGGAGCCCAGAACGCGATACACGAGTTGTGGCTCGAGCAGCCGCCCATCACCCTGGCACGGGCATGGCGCATAAAGGAGTTGCCGTTTTCCTGCGGTTCCACCGGATAGTCCCAGTCGTAGCCGGACTCAAGCAGCTCCATCCAGCGGTCCAGCTGCAGGATTTCGGGCAGGTTCCGGTCATCCGGACCGGCCTCCACGAGGGCCACGGTCACGTCCGGATCCTCGCTCAGCCGGGCGGCCACGGCGGCACCGGCAGATCCGCCGCCGATGACGACGTAGTCGAACCCGCGCTCCGTGACATCGTCGATGTTCTCGTAATGCATCTAGTTCTCCTTGCCATGGTCAGCAAACCAGCCGGTGACCTGCGGGCTGGTGTTCTGGTAGATGTGCTTGGCTTCCTGGTACTCGGCCAGGCCCGTGGGGCCCAGCTCGCGGCCGACGCCGGACTGGCCGAAGCCGCCCCACTCGGCCTGGGGAAGGTAGGGGTGGTAGTCGTTGATCCAGATGGTGCCGTGCCGCAGCCGGGAGGCCACGCGCTGCGCCTTGCCCGCATCCTGGGTCCAGACCGCGCCGGCCAGGCCGTAGACCGTGTCGTTGGCGGTGGCCACCGCTTCGTCCTCGGTGCGGAAGGTCTCCACGGTCACCACGGGGCCGAACGCCTCGTCGATGACCACGGACATTCCCCGCTCGACGCGGTCCAGGACAGTCGGCTGGTAGTAGAACCCGCCGTCGTACTTTTCTCCCCGCGGCGCCGCGCCGCCGGTCCGCAGCCGGGCACCCTCCTGGATGCCGCGCTGGACATAGGAGTGGACCTTGTCGCGGTGGGCCGCGGAAATCAGCGGCCCGGTTTCGGCTGTTTCGTCGAAGGGGCCGCCGAGGCGGATCGCCTGGGCGCGGCGGACCAGTTCGTCCACGAAGCGCTCGGCGATGGATTCCTCCACCAGCAGCCGCGCTCCGGCGGAGCAGACCTGCCCGGAGTGGACGAAGGCTCCGTTCAGGGCATTGTCGACGGCGGCGTCGAAGTCCGCGTCGGCAAACACCACGTTGGGGTTCTTGCCACCGAGTTCCAGCGCCACCTTTTTTACGGTGCCGGCGGCGGCCGCCGCGATGCGCTTGCCGGTTTCCAAACCGCCGGTGAACGAGACGAGGTCGACGGCGGGGTGTTCCGAAAGCGGTGCACCCGCCTCCGCTCCGGCGCCGGTCACGAGGTTCGCGACGCCGTCCGGCAGGCCGAGGTCCTGCAGCAGCTGCATGGCCAGGATGGCGGTGGACGGGGTCAGCTCGGAGGGTTTGAGGACGAACGTGCAGCCGGCGGCGAGGGCGGGCGCGATCTTCCACGCGGCCTGGAGCAGGGGGTAGTTCCAGGGCGTGATCAGGCCGCAGACACCCACGGGTTCGTAGACGATTTTGCTGACGACCTCGGCGTTCCCGGCGTCGACGATGCGTCCGGCCTGCTGGCCGGCGAGCCTGCCGAAGTATTCGAAGCAGGCGGCAATGTCGTCCATGTCGATGCGGCTTTCGACCATGCGCTTGCCGGTGTCCAGCGACTCGGCGCGGGCGAACTTTTCGCGGTGTTCGCGGAGGCCGGCGGCGACCTTGAGCAGGAAGGTCCCGCGCTCCGGGGCCGGGACATTCGACCAGATGCCGGAGTCGAAGGCTGCACGGGCTGCGGCGATGGCGCGTTCCGCATCCTCCCGGCCGGCCTCGGACACTGTGGCCACCTGTTCGCCGTCGGCGGGGTTGCGGATTTCGCGGACAGCAGCGGAAGCGGCCGGCTCCCATGCACCGTTGATGAACAGGGTGGATGCTGTTTCGGTTGTTGCGGGTCGGATGACGTCATGGGCTGGTGTGGCGTAGGTCATAGGAAGGACAGTAATGCAGATTGAACGAGTGTTCAATCATTTTTTGAACAGTCGTTCAATGCGACGTATAAATTTCTACGGGACAGCTGCCCTGTGGTTCAGGACTCGTGCAGCCTGTGTTCCTTGAGGGAGTGGTCCGGAAGCGGCGCGAAGGCGATTTGCTCGGTGCGGGCGATGCTCCGCTGGATGGAGGCCTCATCAACGCCGAGAAGCGCTGTCAGCCACATGCCGTTCTGGATGACGACAATGTCAGCCGCCCGCTCGCGGCATTCCTCCCAGGAAAGACCGGGTTGGGCGTTGGAAACCAGTGAGGCGAGGCCGTCAAGATAGCGGTCGAAGGCCTCGGCGTTGATCTGTGCATAACCCTCGTCCGCCTGGGCGAGGGCCCACAGGTGCAGGCGCAGGGACAGGTAGCGGGTGGTCAGCAGATCGGCGGCCGCCACCCGCCGGAGGGCCCGGCGCAGCTGTTCCTCCGGGTCTGACGACGGGTCGGGCGCCACCAGCCGAAGGTCATGCTCGTCCACCCGGCGCAGGGCCGCCCGTATCAGGCTCGTTTTGTCGTCGTAGTAGTAGTTCACCAGGCCGAGCGCGACGCCCGCTTCGCGGGCCACCGCCCGCATGCTCACGCCTGAAATCCCGTGGCGGGACAGCAGATCCATCGCCGCCTCGAGAATGCGCGACTGCCTGTCCATCTGTTCGCCGGAGTTCACGGCTTTGGTCCCCATCTGGCCAGACTATTGCCTAACCCGCTACGAGTGCACTTTCCGGGGCCGACGACGGCGGGAGGTCCCGCCGTCGTCCGCTCGCCACGGGCGGTGCTTCAGGATGCCGCGCGGGTGTCGAACGCGGCGGCCGATTCCCGCAGCAGGCGTGCGACGGTGTCCACGGGGGTGCCGGTTGAGCGCCGCCGGTCGAACCGTCGGAGGACGATGCGCCGCGTGCCGAGGCCGGGGACGTCCAGGACATCGACCCCGTCGTGGACGACGCCGATCAACGCCAAGGTGGGCAGGATCGCAATGCCTTCTCCCGCGGCGACGAGGGCGAGGGCTGTCAGCGTCTCCTGGTACTGATGCACCGTTTCCATCTGGGTGCCGGTCGACTGGCGGAGCCGGCCGAGTGCCGCGGAGTTTGCGGCGGTGGGCTCGACGCCGATCCACGGTAGTGGCAGCCGGGCAAGGTCGATGTTCTCGGTACTGAGCAGGGCGCCGGCGGGAACCACCAGTTTCCATGGCTCATCCAGCAGTGGCTCCTCGGTCAGTCCGGCGGGGAGCGAACGCTGCTCGGCCGTCGTCGAATCGAGCTCCACGACGACGGCGTCGAGCTGGCGCTGGCGGAGGAGCCGCATCAGGGCAGGCAGATCGTCCTCGACAATCCGGATCTGCAACTGCGGGTACTGGGTGCGCCATGCAGGCAGGCGGGGGATCACCACAGTCCGGACAAAGCTGGTGAATCCGCCCACCCGGACCACCCCGGCGATTTTGGCCCCGCCTTCGATGCGGGCGCGGGCGACGCTGAGCGCGCGTTCAATCTCCTCACCGGCTTCCGCGACTGCCAGGCCGGCGGGGGTCAGTACCGAGCCCTTGGGCGTGCGCACCACCAACGCGTGCCCTGTCTCGTCTTCCAATTTGGTGAGTTGCTGCGAGACAGCCGAGGGGCTGATTCCCAGTTCATCAGCCGCGGCTAGCACCCCGCCGGTGCGGGCAATCGCCAGGAGGACGCGCAGTCTGCGCGGATCGATATCCATGTTAAGTAGTTCTAAACCATATCTTCACTCAAATGCAATTGCTCTAAAGGTATTTCCTGCTCATAATTGCTGTTAAAACCCCCGTCATCTGAAAGGACATCATGGAACTGCTGTGGGAAATTGCTGGTTGGTCAGGGGCGGTTCTGATCCTGTCGGCCTATCTCTCGGTCTCCATGGGCTGGTTGAAGGCCGGCAAACGCTTCCAGGTGGCCAACCTCATCGGTGCATGCGCCTTCATCATCAACGGTGCCGTCCATGAAGCCTGGCCTTCAGTGGTCACGAACATTGCCTGGTGCCTGATCTCGGCCATCGCGATCCTTCGCATGCGCGCCACGAACGAGGAGCCCGCAGCCGCAACTGAGGCTCCGCAGGTGCAGTTTCCCGGCGTCCCTGACACCACCGGCCAAATGGCTGTTGTCGAGGCCATTACCTCTGCCGTTCACGGCGATACAGCTGGACGGGCGCCTGAGTGCCAGGCCGGCCTGCGTGAGATTCGGGCAAAGGATTCGGCTGTCCTGAGTGTGCAGCACTGATTGAACGGACGACGGCGGGACCACCCGCCGTCGTTTTGTTCGGTCCGTCTTGGAAGGCTGATTCGCCCTCCCGAGAAATCGCCGCCTAGAACCGGGTGGTGCCGCGCAGTTTACGGGGGCGGCCGTCCGGGTCCACCAGGAAGCGGTTCGCCGGAGCCGCCCACAGCCGCTGCAGGCGTGTCACCGGTTCTGTGACATGGTGGCGCGCCTGACCGTTGGGGCGGGGGGAGCGGCTGCCCTTTTCATGCCATTGGTCCAAGGCGTCGGCGGCGGCATTCCACAGTTTGAGCCCGTCCGCCGGATCGTGGAGTTGGGGGTCGTTCTCGTCCAGGCCCAGGTGTTCGGCCCAGAGTTGGCGCCGGACCCCGTGGGGCAAGGGAGCCTCGGGGCCAGCAGTGGTATCGATCACCGCGCAGGTAAGCTCGCTGTCCGTGGTCCAGGAACGGCGGTTGAAGTTGTCCGAGCCGCACGTGAACCAGGTGTCGTCGATGATGCAGATCTTGGCATGGACATAGATCGGGGTCCCTGCTCTGTTCTCCAGATTGAACACGCCGAATCTGTCGGGTGCCACCCGGCTGATCCCCTCGATGGCACGCAGTTGCCCGAGCCGCTTGGGCGGCCCGCCGAGCGGACCGTCGGAGTCCGGGTAGCGTGGCACCACGGCGATCACGTTCAGCTCGGGGTTCTGCTCGAGGGCCGCAGCGATCCCGGCTGCGACCTCCGCCGACCACAGGTACTGGTCCTCGATGTAGATCAGCGAGCGGGCCAGGGAGAAAGCCTTCGTGTAGGCCCGGGCAACGCTGCGCTCACCGTCGGGTGCGAACGGGAACGGCGGATGCTTCACGCCGTAGGTGCGCAGCAGCTGCACGGCGTGGGGGCCGGCCGGTGGTGGCGGCGGAGCAGTTTCGGGCAGGGGTTCGGGGTGCCGGGGCATATCGGCCAGGCGTTGCAGCAGCATCCGGTAC
>NZ_QAIQ01000343.1 GCF_003061105.1 Arthrobacter sp. HMWF013 | reverse complement strand
GTAGGTGAACTTCCTTGCGATCAGTGACCTTGCCGTGCCCATGCTGGGTGGAGCAGGACCGGTCCAGCCGCAGCTGGCCTCCTTCCTGCCCGACTGGCTGAACCCCCAGATCTTCCTGGCCGATCCAGCACTTGCCCCCTGGGTGGTCTTGCTGGTGTGCGGGATCGTCTTCGCCGAGACCGGGCTGCTCGTGGGGTTCTTCCTCCCCGGCGATTCGATGCTGTTCACGGCCGGGCTCCTGGTGGCCACCGACACCATCAAATTCAATGTCTGGCTGTTGTCGCTGCTGATCATCATCGCGGCCATCATCGGCAACCAGACGGGCTACTTCATTGGCTCCAAAGCCGGCCCGGCGATCTTCAACAAGCCGAACTCCCGCCTGTTCAAGCGCGAAAACGTTGAGAGCGCGCATGCATTCTTTGAAAAGCACGGCGGCAAGGCCCTGATCCTGGCCCGCTTCGTCCCGATCATCCGGACCTTCGTTCCGGTAATTGTGGGCGTGGCCCAGATGAGCAAGCGGAAGTTCTTCCTTTACAACGTGATTGGGGCCGTGCTCTGGGGCGGCGGCGTGACGCTCCTGGGCTACCTCCTGGGTGACCGCGTGCCGTGGGTGCGCGAGAACCTGGACATCATCTTCATCGCCATCGTCCTTGTCTCCGTGATTCCCATCGGCGTCGAGGTCCTTCGCGGCTTGTCCGCCAAGCGCCAGGCTGCCGCCTTCGGCACGGACGCCGTCGACGAATTCATCGAGGAGCACGCTCCCGCCGAGGAGCGCAAGACCAACCTGGACTGACGGGACGGCAGTACAACGGTGAGGGGCCCTGCAATGCAGGGCCCCTCACGCTTTAAAGACCGGCAGTATCCCGCGACGGGTCAGCGGAATCCCCGCTACCGCCGGGCGAGGGCCGCAACGATGGCCGGCACCAGCGCGCGGAAGGCCTTACCGCGGTGGCTGATCGCGTTCTTCTCCTCGGAGGACAGCTCGGCGCAGCTGCGGCTCTCCCCCACCGGCTGCAGGATCGGGTCATAGCCGAAGCCGCCCTCGCCGCGTGGTTCCCGGAGGAGGATCCCCTCCAACTGGCCGTACTCCACCACTTCGCGGGCGGAGTCCGCCCCGGGCACAGCAAGGGCCGCGGCGCACACAAAGGCCGCTCCGCGATAGCCGTCCGGCACATCGGAGAGCTGATCCAGGAGCAGCCTTAGGTTGGCGGAATCGTCGCCGTGGCGGCCTGCCCATCGCGCGGAAAAGATTCCCGGCGCACCGCCCAGGACATCAACCGCCAGCCCCGAGTCGTCCGCAATCGCCACCAGACCCGTAGCCTCGGCGACGGTACGGGCCTTCAACAGCGAGTTCTCCGCGAACGTCACGCCGGTTTCCACGACGTCCGGCGCACCGGCCGC
This sequence comes from Arthrobacter sp. HMWF013, assembly GCF_003061105.1. Classification (GTDB taxonomy): domain Bacteria; phylum Actinomycetota; class Actinomycetes; order Actinomycetales; family Micrococcaceae; genus Arthrobacter. The sequence goes on along the minus strand of NZ_QAIQ01000343.1, from coordinate 4,423 downwards.
GGCGGCATCCACTACCTGGGTATCGACGTCGAGCCCCGGGATCCGGCCGCGCAGGAGGTCCCGAAGCTCACGCAGTTTTCCCTGGTTGTGGGTAGCCAGGACCAGGCGAGGAGCCGCGGCACCTTCAGCGTCCGGGTTCACAGGACCGGCGATCACAGGGCGTCAGCGAGGGTTTCCCGCTGGATGGCAGCCAGCTGGGTGGTCCCCAGCAGAGCGAGGTCCAGCAGCTGGTTTAGCTCGTCCCGGTCAAAGGGTGCGCCCTCGGCAGTGCCCTGGACCTCCACGAACTTGCCGGAGCCGGTAACCACCACGTTCATGTCGGTCTCGGCGCGGACGTCCTCAACATAGGGCAGGTCAAGCATGGGCACGCCGTCGATGATGCCTACCGAGACGGCGGCGATGGTGTCGACCAGCGGCTGGGCGTTCTTGGCGATGAGCTTGTTGTCCCGCGCAAAGCGGATGGCGTCAGCCAGCGCCACGTAGGCTCCGGTGATGGCCGCGGTGCGGGTTCCGCCGTCGGCCTGCAGGACGTCGCAGTCCAGAACAATAGTGTTCTCGCCCAGGGCCTTGGTGTCGATGATGGACCGCAGCGACCGTCCGATCAGCCGCGAGATCTCGTGGGTGCGCCCGCCGATCTTACCCCTGACCGATTCGCGGTCCGAGCGCGTGTTGGTGGCGCGGGGAAGCATGGCGTACTCCGCCGTCACCCAGCCGCGGCCCTCGCCCTTGAGCCAGCGGGGCACCCCGGCCGTCAGCGAAGCGGTGCACAGGACCCTGGTGTTGCCGAACTCGATCAGGGCCGATCCCTCTGCCTGCTTTGACCATCCCCGGGTGATGCTGATGGGGCGGAGCTGATCGGGGGCGCGGCCATCGGCGCGTACTACGGGCACTGCTGTTGCTTCTGAAGTCATGCCTTTAGCTTATCGACTCGCCACCCGGGCCTTCGCCACCGGAGCCCCTTCCGCCTCCGCAGGCGGCATGTCATCGTTACTGCATGCAGACCGTGTACGAGGCGGCCGGAGGCGCCGGCTTCTTCCTCTCCCTTGCCGAGGCCTGGCACGCACGGGTGATGGCTGACGGTGTGGTCAGCCACGCGTTCAGCCACGGATTCCATCCTGAGCACGGCCGGCGGCTGGCAGCCTATTGGGCGGAGGCCCTGGGGGGCCCGCCCGGGTACTCCGCCTCCTTGGGTGACGAGTCAGCCGTGGTCCGGCTGCACAGTGGCAACGGCCCGCATGAGGAAATGGACCGCAGGGCGATAGCCTGCTTCGATCAGGCGCTGGCCGACGTCGGACTCACCGGCAATTCCCGGCTCCGCGACGTACTCCACAGCTACTTCGCGTGGGCAACCACAGACAGCCTGTCCCGTTACCAGGACTCAGCGGCTGACGTGCCGGACGGGCTCCGCATCCCGCACTGGTCCTGGGACGGACTGGCCGGCGAAGCGGGTTCCGGCACCCCGGACGGTCAGCCGGGGCCTTAGATCGTGTAGTGCACCCCGGCCACGGCAACGGCAACATCGCCGCCGAAGACGGGCCGGGCTTCGGCCATCACGGTGGTCTGAGATGTCCAGACGGGGATGTGCGTGAGGAGGAGCCTGCGCGCACCAGCCGCGGCCGCTGCCTCACCCGCCCGCTTACCGGTCAAGTGCACATCCTTGATGGAATCGTCCCGGCCTTCCTCGAAAGCGGCCTCGCAGAGGAACAGGTCAGCGTCCTTGGCCGCCTCTTCCAGACCCGCGCAGGAATCGGTATCACCGGAATAGGTCAGGACCCGGGTGACCTTGCGGCCATCCTTGCCCGGCTCCGTCGCCTCGACCCGGAGGGCGTAGGCCTCCTCCACCGGATGGTTCACCGCGAACGGCGTCACCGTGAAGGGCCCCACGGTCACGGACTCCCGCTCGGTCCAGTTGGTGAAGTCGAACTCCTCATGCATCCCGGGGTCCAGTTCCAGCCCGTAGGCGGTTGCCATCCGGTCCGCGGTTGCGGCGGGTCCCCACACCGGGATCCTGCCCCGCCCCCAGCCGCCCGGCTTCCACCGGACTGCCACGTGCAGGCCGCACAGGTCCATGCAGTGGTCAGGATGCAGGTGGGTCAGGAAGATGGCGTCGATGTCCTCAAGGTCTGTGTAGCGCTGGATGGCACCCAGCGCCCCGCTTCCCAGGTCCATCACGATCTTCCATGTCCGCTCGCCGTCGGTGGCTGTCAGGAGGTAGCACGACGCCGGCGAGCCGGGGCCGGGAAAAGAGCCTGTGCAGCCAACGATGGTGAGCTTCACAGGGTGGGACCTCCGGCCCCGGGGATGCTGACGAAGTTCGAAATCCTTGGCCCCGCGGTTCGCCCGGAGGCTGCGTTCTGGGCTGCCGCCACCATTTCAGGAGTGATCCGGGCCAGGCTTCCCGTGGGATATTGAGCGGCAACGTGATCCACGTGCTGGACCGAGAGGACCTCCGGCCCCAGGAAGCGGCGGGCCAGTGCCTCGAACTGGGCCGCGTCACCTGTTGCAATGAAGTGGTGTTCGGGCGCGCCGGCCGCGGTGCGCTGAAGGTCATGGGTGGCCAGGGCGCGGTAGACGTCCTTGGCTGTCTCCTCGGCGCTGGACACCAGCGTCACGGCGTCGCCCATCACCAGGGAAATAACCCCGGTCAGCAACGGATAGTGGGTGCAGCCAAGCACCAGGGTGTCTACACAGGCGGCCTTCAGCGGCGCCAGGTATTCCTCGGCAAGGGCCAGCAGCGCCGGCCCCATGGTGATGCCGGCTTCAACGTAATTGACGAATTCCGGGCAGGCCACGGAGGTGATGGCCAGGTCCGGTGCGGCGGCAAAGGTGTCCTCGTAGGCCCGGGAACCCACGGTGGCGGACGTGCCGATGACGCCGATCCGGCCGCTGCGCGTGGCGGCAACTGCACGCCGGACGGCCGGCTGGATCACTTCGATGACGGGAATGCCGTACCGGGCCGCGTAGCGTTCGCGGGCGTCCCGGAGGACAGCGGCCGACGCCGAGTTGCAGGCAATGGTGAGGAGCTTGACGCCGGAGTCCACCAGTTCGTCCATCACGCCCAGGGCATTGGCCCTGACTTCGGCGATGGGCAGCGGCCCGTAGGGGCCATGGGCGGTGTCCCCCACGTAAAGGATTGATTCGTTGGGCAGCTGGTCGATGATGGACCGCGCCACGGTCAGGCCGCCGACGCCCGAATCAAAGACCCCGATGGGGCGGGACCCCACCTGGCCGGTGTTGTCGCCGGCGGCGGAGTCCGGCGCTGCTGCCACTGAAGGATCCATGCTCGAGGCTGTTGTCATGATTATTCGAGGATAGGTCTTCCCTGAGTCCGCAGCCATCACATTGTGGCGGCCGACTCATGTCGAATGTGTCACAGTACGATCCCTGCCGGGAACGCCTGCGCGGTTCAGGAGCGTGAATCGAGCGACTGGAGCATCGCCTGGACCAGGGACTCCTGCAGCCAGGTGGTGAAGTTGTATACCAGCGCGAGGTAGCTTTCCACGTCCTCCGCCTGGGACCAGTCCTGCATCAGGTGGACGTGCTCGGCATCCTCCTCATCGCGGATATCCAGCCGTTCCGCCAGCACGAGCCGGACATCGTTCAGTGCCATGGACCAGTGCCGTGCACCGTCGGCGGTCAGGACCACCTCGTCCTTGTCCAGGTCCAGCGCGGCGGCGCGCAGCGCGCCGATCTTGGTTTCCCGGAGCGAGCGTTCAGTGAGCTGGCGGAACTCCAGGGACGCGCCGTCGTCGTCCTTCATGACATTGGGCAACAGCCGCTTGACCGCTCTGTCCGATGGTTCACGGACGTCCATGTCCAGCCCGATCAGGGCGGCCAGGGGGTCCTGGTTTTCGCGCTCTTCCGGCTGAAGCATGGAGATGACGTCGTCGATCAGGCTGCGGAGCAGCTCCCGCTCGGCCGGTTCCAGGAATCCGGTGATGCCTTTGAGCCCGTTTTTGAATGCCTTAGCCACGTTTCCCCTTGCCCTGGCCCGACCCGCCGGATTTCTTGGGATTCCCGCCGTTACCGCCGCTGGCTTTTTCCACGGTGGCCCACAACCCGAAGCCGTGCATGGCGACTGCGTGCCGCTCAACCTGCTCCTTGCTGCCATGGGCAACGATGGAGCGGCCCTTCCTGTGGACTTCCATCATCAGCTTGTTCGCTTTGGACTCGGAATAGCCGAAGTAGCTCTGGAACACGTAGCTGACATAGCTCATCAGATTAACCGGGTCATTCCAGATCACCAGGTTCCACGGGATGTCCGGGGCGGTCAGGGAATCGGTGGAGGCATCAGTGCCGGTCCGGGTCCCTTCCCTTGTACCAGGGCCGGGCGCAACGCTTATGGTCATCTGTCCATTCTATGGGGAGTCCGCGCCCACGCCGGCGAGGGCCCCGCGGCGAAGCGAAGCGAGACGTGGGAGCC
>NZ_QAIQ01000342.1 GCF_003061105.1 Arthrobacter sp. HMWF013 | reverse complement strand
CGTCCGCACCGGGCTGAAGCGCACCTCGTCTACAGCTCCGGCGGCACCGGACCCGCCATCCTCCCGCATGAAGACAGCCCTATGGACGTTGCCTACGACGTCGGGGAGAGCGTGGCCGCCAGCTGGTACGGGACGACCACCCAGGGCGAACTGAACGAGCTGCTGGCCGACCGGCCCATCCTGCCGGCCGACGTGGACCGTGTGCTGTTGAAGGACTGTGCCCAGCGGATCGGTGAATACAAGACCGACCTGCAGGGCGTTCGCCGTGCGCTGCGCGAAGCGTTCTGGACGAAACTGGACCAGCTCATCTAGACAACATGGGCAAGACACTAATGATCCAGCGCGCAGGGCTTTTTGCCGGCTTCTGACAGTGGGCAACACCATTATGGTGTCTCTCTTTCGGTATGATCTGACCATCAACCGCTCGCTGTCCCCGATGCGCGATGGAATGGGACGAACTGCTCGTCGTGGAGCTGATGAGCATCATCGAGTCCATCGTCCGGGACATCCTGAACGAGCGCGGCCGCCGATCCACATCAAAGGCCGCCTGATCCCGGGCTTGTTTTCACCACCTGCGCTCTGAATCCGTCAGCGCTGATGCGAGGCACCTTGATCGCGACAGGAGCGATGGCCGGACCCGCTGCTGGGACGAACGGGTCAGGGTACTTAAGGTCGACGGAACCGCCTGGGGGAACCACCAAACCGGAGAATGGCCGGTTCACCACCTCGACGCCGTTGATCTCAAGGGTTATCCGTTCGGGGCTCCAGTTGTCGCCCAGCTTGTCCCATGTACCGGGCCTTTGCGTGCTCAAGGCGATGCTGACACCGACTATTTTGTCCAGTTCCATGTGCCCTCCGGTGTCAACGTAGAACGCCTCCTTTTCGCCCGGTTCGAACTGAGGCTGCAATTTGATCAGGAACTTAGTCCCAGCGAGCTCTTGTTCGTAGTACTGGAAATTGAGCATCCACCGTGCGGTCGTCCCATTCCGGAGGTGGAGGACGATGTAAATATCGGAGGCTAGGCCCTTGTCCGAAGTGGACGCCGTTTTGGTGCTCACGCGAAGCGAATCGACAAAATAGTGTCCCACGTCTGACTGCAACGGGCCCGGGCCCCTCAGCTTGAACCTCGACAGCCGCTCTTCGAATGTTTCGGGGGCACCTGCAGCAGGGGCGGCATGAGCAGCGCCTGCGGCCGGCTTTTTATCGATGGCATCAGTAAGTTCGAGATGCTTCAGGTAGCGATCCTTTGCGATGCCGGCATACGACTTGGCGCCTGCAGTATTCGGGTGGAAGAAGGAAGCAATAAACGAGTGCTGGATCCGGTGCGCTTCCTGAACCAGGAGCTGCAAGGGGCTCAATCCTCGTTCCGGGCTGCGGCTGAAGAGGGCCTCCTCCAAGGATGTGGGTCCGTGGATCTTGGCGCGGAGGGCTTTGGCGCCTTCGAAATTGTTGAGCATTACGTGAGCTGCCATCTGAAGCATGTCGTCCAATGCGTTGCCGCGTGGTGTCTTCAATACTCGCTCGGACTGCATGGCATCGGTAGTGGGGTGAGTGTAGTCCGAGTGAACAAAGGAGCGCCCAGCGAAGGCAGCGTTTTCCATTCCGTAGCCGCTGGGCGAAAAGACAATTCCGGGTCCGCGCACATCGTTATCAAGGTTGCTGTCCGTCACCGCTTTGCGGAGCCAATAACTGGACAACGAGTGCGCCCACACGGACCGTACCCTCGCCTCGTGGATCATGGCGTCAATATTTTCGAAGTGGAAGAACTCGTTCAGGTACCAGGTGACGTCGTTGTCGTTTTCAAACCTGAAGTAGTTCTTCATGTCGTGATAATCAGACTCATAAGAAATGGGCAGATGATAGCTGAAGAGCACTATCACCGCGTTCGGACACTTGTCACGGACGACCTTCAATAGGTCTTTCGTGTCCAGATATGTCACTTCTCGGATCTTGCCTTCGAAGGTGTCAATGAACTTGCCAGGCTTGAAGGATGGGTTGATTATGTCTTCGAAGGCCAAGTCATTTGCGCCGCCGCAAACCAGTGCCACCTTGATCGTTTTGCCGAACTCGGGATCGATGCGCTCCACCTGCCACGTCACTGTAGGAAGCGACGACGGAATCTCACCGAACAACGCGTGGGCTGGGGCCTCATCACCTTCGAGAAATGCTCGCTGGCTGGCTTCAGTGGGGAAGAAATCGGGGTACCTGTCGATGAACTCATCTCGTTCATTCCCATTGCGAAGGCGTATTTGAGCACCGGAGCGTGAAAAGTCGGCAGCGATAACGACATCTGCTTTGGGGTGTTTTGGGATCAGCGACTTACGGAACAGCTCTTTGAATGTTGAATCACGGGCAACACCCTGGCCCCACATCAGGGAGTCACCAAAGGCCGCCAGTCGGAATTTGTCCCTGGGGGCTATTTCGTCGTTACCTCCACTCGTTGGCGGCGTCCCTGGAAGCCTTGAGCGAGCCATCTAAATCATCCCTTACATCATTGAAGTGACTTTGCTTGGAGACCTGCCAAAAACGTTCCTCTCGCCGCGCATGTGTGTCAACCGAATTTAGAAAGTAGGGGGTTCCCCTTGGATTTCGCCAACTGCGATCGGGTTGGCCCGTCACTCCGGATCATGTCCCAAATTCCGGCAGTTTGTGGCTGATGACCCTCTTCCAGCTGGTTGGAAACCATCCCGTCCTGGGAATTGGTGAGGTTAGCTACGGCGGTCAGCTAGAGCCATTGGATATATGGGACGCGGGAGTCGCAGCACTGACACGTTCGCAACCAGGGAAGGGCATTGTTCTGTCTCCAGGAATCACCCTGATGATGGCGTCGGGTTGGGTTCGTGGCTTGACTCCAAGTGTAGAAACTACCGCCACGGCATTTTGTCGCAAGAGCAGGTCAGCCAGCTTGAAGCGTTCCCCTCCCGGGACTGGGGCCATACGTTGATCGCCGGTGCCCGGACTACGAAAAATTCAAGCCACGTGCTCCAAGAAGATTCGTCGTATCCTGAGCCAGAAACCCTTGCCGACGGGCGGCTAAAACTTAAACTCCGGCGACTGTTGGGCAACCTCGCCGGGGTAAACGTCGTAGGTAACTACGGTGGCGACAGGCAATTTCACACGCATGCGTGCAAAAACCAGCGATCCTTTGCCCACAATCAGCTTCTTTATCGAATTCCCATCGAGCGTCTGCTTCTGGCGGTTCACACTGAACCGGCCCTTCCCATATTTGACGTTGATGATTGCGCCAGCAGGGCCTTGGAAGAAGGCGGTGCTCGTTGTGTTCCAGAAAGTCTCAACTGTCTGGGTCGTGCCGCCAGGCAGCTGTTTGGTTTTCAGCACCGCAAGCCATCTCCTTAGTCGGATTATGCTCAGGACTCTAGTCCCACCACCCACCCCATTGAAAGGCCAATTTTCTACGCTTCCCTGGCCGATGGGTGCGGCTCACCGCTCGGAGGGGTCTACCTAGCGTCGACCCAGCGCACGACGGGAGTCAGGCCGCAGACTTGCGGGCCCTGGGCTCCTTGAACCATTCCGGATGAAATGAAACGGGTCCGTACCATAGGCAAGGCGAAAGCCGGTACGTTTTGGTGCTCACAGTAGGTCCTCACATTGGGGTTCGATGACTCCGATATGTGCGGACGGTGACGGTCAGTTGCTCGCAGGCCACAGAGTTGCGAAGGCTGCCATTGCTGCGCCGACGACTACGAGAGCCCCGCCCACGAGATCAACGGTGTCGAGGCATCGTTCGTGAAGACGTGCGATTGTGCTTCTTCTGAGCCCTCGGCCTGTGCCTGCCGGCGTGACGCAAGAGCAGCCTGAACTAAGGCGCCCGCGGTCAGAACCCAAGGCGAAACGGGGGCCAGGTAGGGCGTGATGTTGTCCCATGTCGTCAGTGGGTTCCACGAGAATCCATGTGCTGCGATGCTGAGCATCATCGCGCTCATAAACACTGTGACGAAAAGCGCCCAGGCCACATATAACGTGCCGCGGTAAATGGCGGCTCCCTTACCTGAATTGGACACCCACCACTGTTCTGCGCGCGCCTTTTGTTCCCCCATGCCATTCACCCTATCCCGGGTCAGAGCCGCAGGCGGGGAGGGAGCTTCGCGTCGCCTGCTTTGCCGACTCCTTTACCGAACACACGGCCCCGGGAGAGCTCAGGTTTCACCGGGCCCGGGACCGGCGCGGTCTCCCCGGCGCGGTCCATGGGCGAGCCGATCAGTTCTGTCCGGTCCCCGGACCGCATCCAGTGCGGGGTGGCCGAGAGCAGCGGTGCCTGGTCAACGACTGCGGTCGCGTCGAAGGTGTTCCACGGCGTGAAGGCGTAGTCGCCGAGCAGGTCACGCTTCACCCATTTACCGTTGCCGTGGACGTTGTTCAGGGCGAAGTCGGCGGAGAGGCTGAAGAAGGCTTCGGAGAGTTCGTGCCGGGCGGGGAACCATTCGTCCCACGCGACGATGCCGATGCGGGCAGCGGGGGAGTCGGCCCGGGTGCCGGGAAATTCCTTCAGCACCGAGGAGACCCGACGGTAGATTTCGTCGCGCGGATCGCCGGACCTGTTGCGCGGCCGGTCGGGGTGGGGTGCGGTGATGAAGAGGACGGTGAGCCCGGAGGTTTCCAGTGGGCGTTCGCTGATCAGTTGAGCCCAGCGCCGGACTTTGTTCTCCAGGGACTTGGACGCGGTCCCGGTGAGTTCGTAGGCGATGCGCAGTCCGTCCGTGCGGATGATGGTCCCGTCTGCCCGGCGGTTGTCCGGGTTCTTCACCTTCTTGCCCAGGCCGGTGCCGGCGAGCAGGTCAACGGTGGAGAACTTCTCACCCATGACGGCGCCGATCGGCAGGTACTCGGCAGCGCGCAGAGCCAGTTCGGTGGAGAGCAGGTTGTGCCGGTCGTACTGGCCGCCGCCTGACCAGGGGTAGCCGCCGGTGACGGAGATCCATTCCGGCCAGGTCAGCTCGGGGGCGATGAGCTTATCGAAGGCGTCGGTGTTGGACGGGCGGTACAGGCAGTTGCGGTCCAGGGTCCCGCCGACGGCCAACGGGGAGGAGTAGGCCCCGACATCCATCAGCTCCAGTGAAACGGACGCGGCAATGTTCGATGACTCCGGGTTCAGGAACAGCCGTGAGCCGGTGATGGCCGCCAGCTGTTCAGCCGAGACGGTCCGCCAGGAGTCCAGTGCGCCCCACGCGGCCAGCCGTTCACGGCGGCCCTGGTTGATGGTGAGAAGCCGCATCGCTTCGGCTTCATCCATGAGGTAGCGGGAGTTCACCGCGGCGGGCTTCTCCGCCTTGCGCTGGGCAAGCAGCGGACGTGAGGACCAGAGCGCCTGGGAGCCGGGAGCCCAGAGCCGGTCCCAGTACGGGTCGCGGCGTGAGTGGGTGGCGAGTTCATCGTCCGGGCAGGCGGAGGGGACGAGCGAGGCGTGGACCGCGTCGGTGGCGGTACGGGCCGGTGTCAGCGTGGCGATGGTACTGCTCCTGTGGTGGGCCGGGCGTAGCCCTGGGCTGCGGGGTAGGCGGACATGTTGGCTTCGAAGTTGGGCAGCTTGACGATGAACGCGGACTGGCGGCGCTGGTCCACCGAGGTGCGGACGACCACGTGGTAAGGCTCCAGGTGCTGGATGTCATCGACGGACCAGTCACCGGTCCCGACGTTGGAGGCGACCTCGCCGGCGGTGGTCACGTCGGTCTGGGCGAAGGAGATCAGCGTCGTGTAGGTGAGGAAGTTGTTGCGCAGTGCGGCGCCGAGCTGCTCCGGACGCTGCGTGGCGAGGATGGCCCGGATGCCGTAGGACCGGCCCTGGTCACGGATCCAGCTGATGATCTCCGGGGAGGTGCCGGCCAGCAGGGAGAGCTCGTCGGCGAAGACGGTGACCGAGCGGCCCAGCTCCAGCCAGCCCGAGCAGTGCCGGACCATGGCGTTCTTCAGCGAGAACATCAGCATCGAGGAGATCATCTGGTTCTGGTTCTCCTCCAGGACAGCGCCCGAGGGTGAGGAGCCGGTGTTGATGACGACGGAGCGGTGCCCTTCCAGGACGTCCGACCATTTGACCTTGCGGCGGGACGGTGACCACCAGGACTCGAGGTCGAGCATCGCACTGACCTTGTTCCGCGGTGCTTCCAGGAACGGCCGGCGGGCCGACTCGGTACGGCCTTCATAGAGGGACGCGATCGCGCCGTACGCCTGCTCAAGGACGGCGTTCGGGGTTTCGCGTTCGCGCATCTTCACGGCCAGGGACTTGATGGCGGAGGCCAGTTCGACACCGATCGCGTCGCCGCGGCCGCCGAGCAGCAGGTAGGCGTAGTAGATGGGGGAGCGTCCGGCTTCGATGGCGCGCTCGTCCCGGTCCTCCATCGAATCCAGCAGTGCCTGGTCAACGGCGAGGGCTGCGGTGAAGACGCCGGTGAGGGTTTCGAATGAGCGGTCACCGATAGCTTCGCGGCCGAACGTGTACTTCATGGCGTTGACGAAGAAGACGGCGCGGGCGGCGTTGTCACCGGGCACGGCGAACATGTCGATGC
>NZ_QAIQ01000341.1 GCF_003061105.1 Arthrobacter sp. HMWF013 | reverse complement strand
GTAGGTGAAATCAGTGACCCAGATCTGGTTCGGGGCCGGGGCGGTGAAGTCCCTGTTCAGCAGGTCGCCGGCGCGACGGCCGTCCTTGCCGGGGATACTGGTGCGGGTCTTGCGGCCCCTGACGAGGCCGTTCATGCCCTCTTCGCGCATGAGCCGGTCCACGGTGTGTTTGGAGGCTTCCGGGAAGCCGTTACGGCGCAGCCACTGTGTCATTTTCCGCCGCCCGTACATGATCTCGGGCCGGGGGCGTCCCTTCGCATGGGGGACTTTCAAGGCACGTAGTGCATCGGTGATGCGGGCGTCTTCGATGGTGCGCAAGGCCGGCAGGCGTTTCTTCCACGCCCGGTAGGTTCGTGCGGCGACCTGCACGCCCTGCTCCCGCAGGACGGCACAGATCGACTCGACCGCATAACCTTCAGCCCGCATTTCGTCGATGGATCGACAAATCAGCGGCGGCGAGGGTCGAGCTCCCTCGCGAAGAAAATCGAGGCCTGTTTGAGGATCTCGTTGGACTCTTTCAAGTCCCGCACCTCAGCCCGGAGCCGCTTGATTTCCTCCAGCTCGTCACTGCTCGGGCCGGTCTTCTCACCGGCATCGACCTGGGCCTGGACAACCCAACGGCGCAGCGATTCAGGGCCGACTCCCAGCTTCGGGGCCAGTGCCTTGCAGGCAGCATAGACAGACGGGTATTCGGACAACCGATCCAAGGTCATGCGCACGGCACGGTCACGGACTTCGGGCGGAAACTGCTTGGGCATAATCACTATCTTTCTCACAGAAGATAGCGGCATCAAACCCGGGACGGTTCAAACTACTTGAACGCAAAACTGCTCCCCGGAAGTCGAAACTGAATTTTCAGTCCAACTTTCGGGGAGCAGTTCATGCATTAGCGGGGGAGTAGGGGCCTTGCTATTTGGCGGTGACGGGGGGATTTGAACTCTTTGCCGGCCCAGTGCTGGCGTGAAAAATGTCTAGATCTCAAGGAAATTGATCACCCAAATCACGCATTTTCACGTGAAGTGTGCCCATCCGCCGGTCCTTCAGTTGAGCCGCGTCGTGATCATTCGGCGCACTGCCCCGCCTCTGTCGGACTCGGAGCGACACGTCCTTGATCGTGGAGTTCGCAACATTCCGGGGCAGCATGCGAGGATCAATCCTGTGCCCCAAGATGACGTACGCGAATCGCAGATGACCGACCTTTTCAACTTAACCCAGGCGGAGGACCGTAAGCGTCATGAAATCGATGCGTTCCTCGAAATAGACGGGCTGAAATTACCTTTTGAGCTGAAATCCACCACTAAAACCTCAGTCTCGACTGTCAGGGATTTTGGGCCGGACCATATTGAGAAGTGGCGCGATGGTCTGCACTGGATCTTCGCCTTTTACACCCAGGGCAGGCTGCAGTACTGCTACTACGCCTCTCCGCTGGACATGGAATCGTGGATCAGTGACCACGAGCGTTACGTAGCCCCAGATTTTTATCTGGCAGAAACTGTGCCCTCTTTCATCACGTCGGCAATGGTCATTGAGCTGCTGGGCGGAAAGGAGGTCTATTCGCTGCTGGACGCCCGACGTCTTATGAAGAATCAGTGGACGGCCAAAGAGTACGCTTCCAACCGCGATATATCCCACGATCCCGAATTTGCCGAAACGACAGCGTCCGGCAAGCCCAAGAAGAATCCGGGCGGTTACTCGCTCGAAAAGATGACTGAGATACTTCAGCTTCGCTGCGGCTACGTCATCCAGCGCGGATCGACGCTTAACAACCCGAAAATCAGCGGATCATATTTCGCTGATTTCGAGAAGATCACTACCGACCACGCGGCAACTCTTCGACGTCTCGTGCGGACTTATCTTGCCAAAACAGACGCCACCGACGAGGCCACCGCGTAACCCAGCGCTGGCGGCACAGCGTTGCCGATCTGGCCGAGCTGCATGTAGGTTGCACCGGTGAACTTCCAGTCTTCCGGAAAGGCCTGCAGGAGGCCCACCTCCGGTACCGACAGCCGGTAGTCGTCGTGCTTAGCGACGAACGCCTGTGCCGCCTCCCGGGTGGGAGCCACCC
>NZ_QAIQ01000340.1 GCF_003061105.1 Arthrobacter sp. HMWF013 | reverse complement strand
GCCGAGGACGGACTGATCCTCACCAATGAGCACGTGGTGCGTGGCAACACCGATGTGGAGGTCGGATTCGCGGACGGCCAGCGTGTCAGCGGCACAGTCAGGGCCACTGATGCCGTCACAGATCTCGCCCTGGTCCAGGCGGAGCGCCGCGGTCTGCCCAAACCCGCCTACCAGGCCACGCTGCCCAAAGTGGGTGAATGGGCTGTTGTGCTGGGCTCGCCGCTCGGCTTCGAAAACACAGCCACTGCGGGAATCATTTCCGGCCTCCACCGGTCCATTCCCGGTTCGGCCCGGAACAGCCTCTCCCTGGTGGATCTGATCCAGACGGATGCCCCCATCAGCCCTGGCAATTCCGGCGGCGCCGTGATTAACATGCGCGGCGAAGTGGTGGGCATCAGCGAGGCCTACATCCCGCCGTCGGCGGGGGCAGTGGCCCTGGGCTTCGCCATCCCCGCCGCCACCGCAGTGGAAGTGGCCAACGAGTTGCTCGCCGATGGCACCGCGGAACACGCCTATCTGGGACTTACGCCCGGCGAACTGACCCGGCAGATTGCCGAGCAACTGGGCCTCGAGGCGAGCACCGGCGTCGTGGTTCTGTCCGTTGATGAGGCCGGCCCGGCCGGCACTGCCGGAATCCGTCCGGGCGATGTCCTGGAGTCCATGGAAGGGGTGGAACTCAGTGCGCCTGAGAAACTGCTGGCTGAGCTCCGGACCCGCAACCCGGGAGATACAGTGGGATTCACGGTGAATCGGGATGGCCAGACCCTTGACCTCAAGGCTCAACTCACCGAACGGCCGTCAAGCCCGTAAGCCGCCAAAGGAAAGGCACGTCATGACGAACCCCAAAGAGGCAGATTCCGGATTCATTGTTCCCGATCCTTCCAAGCTCCGGGATGACGGCCCCGGCGACGCCGGCGACGAGGCGAACGCCATCCGCTTCAGCGAGGAGCAGGCCCTTATCGAGGAACAGTCCCACGGCATCAAGCCGGACACGTACAGCGTGCCCAGCGGCGGCCCCACCATGGAGGAAGCGCGCGGCAACATGGACCTGACCGATACCGGCACGGGCCCGTCGGACGACAGCAGCGACGACGGCCTCCACGGCGGCGCGGAGTCCTGACGCTCCTGATCCCAAAGGGCCCCGGAGTCCCAGGAGCCCAGCGCAGGGGCGCCTCACACCCGTGAGGCGCCCCTGCCTGCTTCAGAGCTGGTACTCGACCTGGCTGGTGCCAAGGGTTTCGTGGACGCACAGAATGTTGTGTTCGGTGTCCATGAACCACGCGCACTTCTCAGAGGTGGTGGTACAGATGTGGTTCTCGGTCTTCAGGTTCGGCAGGTCGTAGTCCTGGAACCGGACCCCTTTGGACTCCATGTCCTGCACGATCCGCTCAATGTCCCGCACCTCGAAGCTGAGGGCGGTGTGCTCGGAGTGCTTGCCGTCCGAGACCGGCATCAACTGCAGCATCGGGCCGCCGTCGGTGCCGAGTAATTCGCTTCCATCATCTGTCATTCCGCGGTGCGGGAGGCCCAGTTTTTCCGTGTAGAAACTCCGGGCGCGCGCTGCATCGTCGACTGGCAGGATGGTTGTGGCAGTGGTCAGGGCTAGGTTCATTTCGCCACCTCCTACGGGGGAAATTTTACGCCTGGGCCGCCCGGAAAGATCCGCCCCCGCACCCCCAAACGCTCTCTCACCTACTG
>NZ_QAIQ01000339.1 GCF_003061105.1 Arthrobacter sp. HMWF013 | reverse complement strand
GCCCACATCGAGTCCTCCGGCAGCACCCGCCAGGAAGCCAGCTCACTGCTGGCGGCCCGGGCCAGCTGACCGGCCCGCACCATCGATATCCAGAAAGGACCAAAGATGTTCCCTACGAGAATCGAAATCGTCCCATCCACGGGCATCGTTGAGCAGGTCCAAACACACGTTCCGCTGACCACCACGCTCACCGTGACATGCCTGCCCCACCACGGCATCGAGCGGACAACGCGGACCGCCATCCAGCTGGGCAGCCTCGGTTACACCGTCATCCCGCACCTCGCGGCGCGCGGCATCCATGACCGGGCCGAGATGACACGGATCATGCGCGAATGCGACGCCGCCGGCATCCGTGAGGTGTTCGTGATCGGCGGCGACCGGAAGCAGCCGGCCGGTTCCTACGAAGAGGCCCTGCCGCTGCTCGAGGACATCGCGCAGTACACCGGCGGCCGGATGCGCTCCGGGATCGCCGGTTACCCGGAGGGGCACCCGAAGGTTCAGCCCCTGGACCTGCTCGATGCGCTGCTGGCCAAGCAGCACCTGGCCACGTCCATCGTCACCCAGATGTGCTTTGCCGCGCCCAAAATTAACGACTACGCGGCGCTTTTGCGCCGTGAAGGCGTCACGCTGCCCGTTTGGGCGGGCGTGGCGGGGTCCGTCCCGCGGACCAAGCTGGTCTCGCTGGCCACGCAGATCGGCGTCGGAAGTTCCCTGAAGTTCCTCAGCCGGAAAGGTCCGCTGGCGCGCAAGCTGCTCAGCGGCGACCGCTACTCGCCCGCACCCCTGGTGGCCGAACTTGAAAACCACACCGGCAACATCGCCGGCATCCACCTTTACAGCTTCAACAACCTCGATGCGGTCCCCGATGAAGTGGGCCCCGCGTCTTCCCCCGCAGCACTCCAGTCAGCATTAACCCGAGGAGCAAGCACGTGAGCAGTAAAACCACCACCGCCGAGACGCCCCATCTCGAACGGCAACTGAGCAACCGCCATATCCAGCTGATCGCCATTGGCGGCGCCATCGGCACGGGCCTGTTCATGGGCTCCGGCAAAACCATTTCCGCGGCAGGCCCGTCCGTCATCTTCGTCTACATGATCATCGGCTTCATGCTGTTCTTCGTCATGCGGGCCATGGGCGAACTGCTCCTGTCCAACCTGCACTACAAGTCCTTCAGCGATTTCGCCGCGGACCTGCTGGGCCCCTGGGCCGGCTTCTTCACCGGCTGGACCTACTGGTTCTGCTGGGTGATCACCGGCATCGCGGACGTCATCGCCATCGCCGCCTACTCCGAGGAACTGTGGCCGGGTGTGCCGTTGTGGATCCCGGGCATCGCCACCGTGATCATCCTCCTGGTCCTGAACCTCGCCACGGTGCGGGCGTTCGGTGAGACCGAGTTCTGGTTCGCGCTGATCAAGATCATCGCCATCGCGGCGCTGATCATCGTGGGCCTGTTCATGATCTTCAGCGGGTTCCAGTCCGACGCCGGCCCTGCCACCTTCACGAACCTGTGGAGCCACGGCGGATTCTTCCCGAATGAATTCATGGGTTTTGTGGCCGGCTTCCAGATCGCCGTGTTCGCGTTTGTGGGCATCGAACTGGTGGGCACCACCGCCGCCGAGGCCAAGGACCCGGAGAAGAACCTGCCCAAGGCCATCAACTCCATCCCCATCCGCGTGCTGCTCTTCTACGTGGGCGCCCTGATCATCCTGATGTCCGTCACCCCGTGGACCCAGTTCCAGGCCGGCCACAGCCCCTTCATCGCCATGTTCTCCCTGGCCGGCCTCGGCGCCGCGGCCACCGTGGTGAACCTGGTGGTGCTCAGCTCGGCCATGTCCTCGGCCAACTCCGGGATCTACTCCACCTCACGCATGGTCTACGGCCTGGCCCAGGAAGGCGACGCCCCCACCATGTTCAGCCGCCTGTCCAGCCGCAAGGTCCCGCAGAACGCTCTGTTCCTCTCCTGCATCCTGCTGCTCTCCGGCGTGGTGCTCATGTACGCGGGCTCGGACATCGCCAAGGCCTTCGACATGGTCACCACCGTGGCCGCCGTCTGCTTCGTCTTCGTCTGGTCCATCATCCTGGCCAGCTACCTGAAGTTCCGCAGCCGCCGCCCGCACCTGCACGAGTCCTCCAAGTTCAAGATGCCCGGCGGCATCCCCATGGTCTGGCTGGTGTTCGCGTTCTTCGCCTTTGTGCTCTGGGCCCTGACCACGCAGCCGGACACCCTGACAGCACTCCTGGTCACCCCGCTCTGGTTCGTCATCCTCGGCGTCGCCTGGCTCATCATCCGCCGCCGCCCGTCCCACCTGGCCCGCTACGCCGAGTTCCAGCAGGACCTCGCCGGCGAGAAGGTCGTGGCCGAGGAGAGGGCCGTTGCCCACGAGAAAGCCCTCCGGGAGAGCTAGGAATGACCACCGAACACGTCCTGACCGTCAACTGCAAAGAGTCCCCGGGGATCGTCCATGCGGTGACCGGATACCTTCTGGACCACGACTGCGACATCATCGACACCCAGCACTTCGGCGACCGCCAGGCCCAGCAGTTCTTTATGCGCATCCACTTCGCGTCCGGCGCCAAGGAATTCAGCACCGAGGAGCTGCGGAGGGACTTCGCGCCACTGGCCGGGACCTGGGCCATGAACTGGCAGCTGGAACCGCATGGCCGCAAGCGCCGGGTCCTGGTGATGGTGTCCAAATTCGGGCACTGCCTGAACGATCTGCTGTTCCGGGCCCGCACGGGTGACCTTCCGGTGGAGATCGTGGCCGTGGTCTCCAACCACACGGACCACGAGGACCTGGTCAGGTGGCACAACATCCCGTTCTTCCACCTGCCGGTCACCCAGGAGACGAAGCCGGCGCAGGAGGCGCGGCTGCTGGAGCTGGTGGACCAGTTCGACGTCGAGCTGGTGGTCCTGGCCCGCTACATGCAGGTCCTCAGCGACGAGCTCTCGGCGAAGCTGACGGGTAAAACCATCAACATCCACCACTCATTCCTGCCCAGCTTCAAGGGCGCGAAGCCGTACCACCAGGCGTATGACCGCGGCGTGAAAACCGTGGGCGCCACGGCACACTACGTCAACGCGGAGCTGGATGAGGGACCCATCATCGCCCAGCAGGTCATCGAGGTGGACCACACGCATACCGCCGAGGATCTGGTGCGGGTGGGCCGGGACGCCGAGTGCAAGGCGCTGAGCAACGCGGTGCGGTGGCACTGCGAGGGCAGGGTAATGCTCGACGGCGGCAGGACAGTCATCCTGCGCTGACACCCAGGCAGCGGCTACTCGGGCCGGCAGGACAAAACGAAGCAGCGGCCGCTGTTATGAATCCTCATAACGGCGGTCGCTGCTGTTGTGCCTTCGGCCCAGGTCCCAGCCCCTGGCCTCAGGCGTCTTGCATCACTGCGGGCCCCACAAGGTGCGTGGACGCATCTACATGCGTTGCCACAGCATTGCCCGTAGCCGGCACTCCGCCGGCCAGTGAAAGTATGATGGTCCGCGCAACCTCGCGGACAGCCAGGTCTTTGTTTGCTGCGGCCTCGGTGAGGGCCAGCAGCGCTTCCTCGTAGGAGCACTGGTCCTGGCCCATGATGACGCCGCAGGCGGTGTCGATCTCGGTGCGGCTGGCCAATTCAGTGCGGAGTTCCGCAGCGAGCACCAGGTCCGCTCTGACCTGGAGTGACAGTGTGAGGCTCTTGGCTGCAACGTCGGAGAAAGACAGGATGTGGGGGGCGGCCGCCGGGGCGAACACGTTCGCCTGTGCGGCATAGAGCGTCAGTGCGGCGCGGTAGCCGCGCTTCAGCTGGAGCGGGATGGCCATGGCCGAATGGTAGCCGGCAGTCCTGAGGCCCGCCACGTACCCCGGCCAGCGTTCGTCCAGGCCGTGATCGTTGAGGATGATGGACAGATCCCCGTTCAATGCCCGGGCTGTGGGGCCCCGCCCGGTGTGCTGCTCCCAGCGCGAGAGTGCGCCGGCGCCGTCGTGCGTTGCCGCAGTGCAGGGTGCGGTTTCCGGCCGCAGCAGCGTCACGGTACTCTCCACGGGTGAGCCGCAAATGTCGCTGGCCACCGAGGCTGCGGTCCTGGCCAGCGAGCGTGCCAAGGCTGCTTCCGAGTGCCCGCGGATGGTCAACAGGACGCCTGTGTCCCGCAGATCGAACTGAGTTTCAGTTTTCATGATCCAACCCCCAGAGTCGGTATCCATTCATTGTATGAACGCCGTCAAGAGGGCACCCGGGTAGTAAGTACTCGTTTTTAATGACCGGCTGTGACCATCACAGGCAGGTAGCCCTGCTTGCGGAATCAGGTACCCACTACTCGGGATAGATGGCTTGCTGCTCGTTACGCTTGGTCAACAGCAACGGCCCTGGGCCGGGGCTGGAGGCTTCGGGGTTTTAGCCCCGGCTCCCCGGGCTGGGCCGGGGATGCGGAGACCGGGGCCGGTGACGAGGGAGCACGAACTGAGACCGCGTGATCCCACCCCCAGCCGCCACCGGCCCCTCATTCGGAGGAGCCCTTCGGCGGAATCTGCTGGATGACCCAGCGGTTGCCGTCCGGATCGCTGAACTGGGCGAACAGGAAGCCGCCGAGGTCCTGTGCCTCGCTGATGGGGGCGCCGCGGCCCACCAGTTCGCTGCGCGCTTCGGCCATGTCCGGGACCGTCAGCTGGAGGCCCTCGAGGCTGCCCGGCACCATGGAGTTCATGCCGGTGCCAATGACGATGGACGTGGCTGATCCCGGTGGCGTCAGCTGGACCACGCGCATCCCGGGGATATGTTCGACGTCGTGATCGAGCACGAAGCCGAGCTGGTCTGTGTAGAAGGCCTTGGCCCGGTCCACATCGGAAACGGGCACCTGCACCACTTCGAGTCGGAGTTCCATGCGGCCACCCTACGGTACGGCGGCGGCTACTTGTCGAAATAGGTGGCGGGTTCCTCGCCCGAAACCTTCAGGACGATCTCCTCGGCAACATCCCGGAGCTTCTGGTTCCGGTGGCTGGAGACCTTCATCAGGATGCCCATGGCCTCGCCCTGGCTGCACCTGTTCTGGCCCATGATGATGCCGCACGCGAGGTTGATGGCCGTGCGGCTGGTCATGGCCGCTGCCAGGTTGTCGGCGGCGTTCTCGGCGGTGCCCACCCTGACGGCGAGCCGGACGGCCCGGCCGGCGATCTCGGCGAAGCGGTCCGCCTCCCGGATGGTCTCCTCGCTGAATGCGTCAACAGAAGGGGCAAAGAAGTTCAGGGCAGCGCTGGCTTCTTCGCTGAGTTCCATGGGCACACCGAGGACGCTCAGGCAGCCTTCCTCAAGCAGGTGCCGCTGATAGCCGGGCCAGCGCGGATCGGTGCGGGCGTCCGCCATCAGGACAGGCTCTTTCACCTTCAGCGCCAGGATGCACGGCCCGTCGCCCACCCGCTGTTCGATCTTGTCCAGATGGATTGCCCTCGGGCTGCTGCCGCCTACAGTCGCGGTCTTCTTGGAAAGTTTGAGCGTGACACCGCACTCAACTTCTGTTCCGGCGGACCGGCTGATCTCGGCGGCGGCGATGACGGAGAGCCCGCCAAGGAAGGCCGCCACCGAGTCCGTTCCGATGATCAGGTCCTGCAGCTCAAGGAGCAGTTGATGCTCGGGCGAAGAAGTCATGCCCAAATTCTAGGCCTTGCCGGGCCCTGCACGCCCTAAACAGCCGCCGGATCCTTGGAGACCACGATCTCCAGGGCCTCCGGGTCCAGCAGCTTGCGCATGCCGGTCCGGGTGTCCCGGATCCAGATCAGTTCCAGTGAACGTACGACGTCGGTCACCCGGCCGTGGTGGAAAAGCTTGCCGTTGTGCCACGCCTCGATGTAGTCGCCCGGCTGGAGTTTTACCTTTTGTGCCTGCTGTGTGCTCATGCTGTGCCCCCTGCTGTGATGTCCCCGTAGTCACAGCATGCCCCCGGAAGGTTGCCGGGGTGTTTCCGGTCGGTGATTTTTCCGTGTCAGGATGACGAGAAGTCGGTTCAGGCGGTGCGGGCCGGGGGATCTCCCTCTTGACGGCTTGCAAAGGTCCAAAGACTCTGACGCCGGAAGCCCGCCGGGACGAGAGTTGACGCAGGGACCTGTGTGTCCCTGCGCGGGAAGGAAGCAGCCATGATGTTCTGGGGCGGGGACGGGTATATGGGCGGCTGGGGTTACGTCCTGATGTGGGTGAGTTTTGTGTTGTTCTGGGGTGCCGTCATTGTTGGCCTGGTTC
>NZ_QAIQ01000031.1 GCF_003061105.1 Arthrobacter sp. HMWF013 | reverse complement strand
CCGTCGGCCACAGCTCCGCAAGCTTCGCCAGCAGCCAAAACAACGGGGGGAGAGGGGACGCTGGCCGATCACCTAAACCGCCCCGCCCACCTTGGTCCGCGCCCGCACCCGTTTCCACCCGCTTGACAGACATAGAAGCGTCGGGGGGAGAGGGGAAGCTGGCCGGTCACCACGAGTCGCCCCACCCACCCAATCCTCTGCAAAAGGAGCAACACCATGAACACCACGCCCACGCTGGAAATGCTCGACCCCAAAACCCTGACCATCGACATCAACGTCCGCAAAGACGCCGCGCTCACCCCTGCCTTCGTGGCCAGCATCAAAGAACACGGCGTACTCGAACCCGTGATCGCACACCGCAGGGAAGACGGCACCGTGCACGTCCTGATGGGACAGCGCCGCACCCGCGCCGCCGTCGAAGCCGAGCGACCCGAGATCCCGGTCATGGTCACCGAAAGCCCCGAGGAAGCAGAACGCATCATCACCCAGGTGGTCGAGAACATCCAGCGCTCCGCGCTGACCGAGGCCGACGAAGCGGAGGCCTACCACCAGCTCTCCCTGATCGGCGTGTCAGCGGCACAGATTGCCAAGAAAACCGGGCGGACCAAAATCACCGTCGAGGACGCGCTCAAAGCCAAGTCCACCCCTGCGGGGGACGCCGCCCTGGGCAGAGGATGCACCATCGAAGAAGCCCTGATTCTGGCCGAATTTGAAGACGACCCGGACGCGACCGAGGAACTTGAATCAGTCCTCGCCGACGAACCCGACATGCTCATGCACGTCACCCAGCGCCTGCGGGACAAGCGGGACATCGCCGCCGCCCGCGCCGCACTGATCGCCGAACTCGAAGGCCAGGGCAAGACCATCGTGGAGGACGCGGGCCATTACGCGGACGAAGATGCCCTGTACGTCTCGGCCGCGAACCGGGCCGACGGTGAACCTGCGACCGAGGACGACGCCAACGCCTACGTCATCCAGCGCAACTGGCAAGGCCACCACTCCGCCAAACCAGTCATCAACGGATGGAAGGAACTCGGCTTCACCCCGCGCCACGAACGCTACGACGGCAGCAGACAGGCACAGAGCGGCCCGATGACCGAGGAACAGAAAGCCGAACGGAAGACCCTGATCACCAACAACAAGGCCATGGAATCTGCCGGTGTCGTCCGTCGCGAGTTCGTGAAAAACCTGCTGGCCCGCAAGCAGGCACCCACGGGCTGGCAGTACTTCACCGTCTACGCCATCACCCACCACCCCGAAACCGCCAGCGGATACCAAGGCGAAGTCGCCGCAGACATGATCGGAGCCAAAACCGAAGACAAGAACGGACGCTGGGGCTGGAACCCCCTCCGCGACCACGTCGCCAACACCACCGCCCGGCCCGAGTTCTCGTTGATCGCCTTGATCTGCGCAGGATACGAAAAGACCATCGCCAAGGACTCATGGCGATCACCGCACCAAAGCCACCGCGACTACCTCAACCAGCTGGTCACATGGGGCTACACCGCATCCGAGACCGAGAAAATGATCATCGACAGCGGCAAGGAAACCACCGAAGCCGCCTAAGACAGTCCCTTGCCGGGCGGCCACAACACCGCCCGGCAAGGCACCAATCACCACAAGTCCGGCCCGGAACCTCCCAAAAGTGGGGCGGTCCGCCGCCCAGGACACACCACAGCAGCCACTTACCAGCGGCGGACCGCCGCTCAACGCGACACAACCCCAAAAACCATTACCACCGCGGGACCAGGAACAACGACGATCCCCGGCCCGTGGCAGCACCACCAGCAATTCAGCTACGCTGAACCACAGATTTCCTTTGCAGAGGGAAACCAGGCAGGGCCGGCAATGCCGGTCCTGCCGTCCTTTAAGGCGATCTATGAACGAAAAGGATGAGTCCTCCATGGCGAACATCATTGAGCAGTATTGGACAGGTGTTACTCAGCGGCTCCAGGTTGAGGCTGATGTCTTCAACTCTCTTGTTCGTCACAACGGCGAGATGGGCAGGGCCAACGAGATCTCATTGATGAACGTGCTGTCGAGCATGTTGCCCAGCTCCTTGGGAGTTGGAACTGGCGTCATTTTTGATCATCAGGGTAACCGTTCCAGCCAAACTGACATCATCCTTTTTGACCGCGCAAAACATCCTCAGGTACTGGCGCAAACGACTCAGTTACTCTTTCCGGTTGAGACGGTTGTGATGGCCTTGGAAGTGAAAACCACGTTGACTCCCGGTCTTGTGGAGGAGTTCGCCGAGAAAAAGCGCAGCTTTAATTCGCTCACTGACTCGCGGCCAGGTGTACAGAAGGCCACGTTCGGAATCTTTGGTTTTGACTGTTCAGGTGCTGTTGCATCGATTGCAAGGACCGTATGCGACCAAGTGGAGGCTGAGCGCCCGGACATAACGTGTGTCATCAACCCCGGCATCGTCGGGTCGGCAAGCAGTAGCGTTCCCTTCGTCCCGGAACTCGTCCCTCTGCACGCAACAGATGGGATTGGCGAGAAAGTTGCAGGAACATGGCGCGAGGTCATAAAGGCTGAATCGGCATACTTGGAGGAGGACAGATCGATTTACCCAATTACTGCGCTCAAGGCTTACGGCAGGACCTACTATGCGGGAGAGCCAGGCCGTGCGTTGCTACTTTTCTGCGACTTGCTGCTGGCCGATCTCGCGGCGCGTGGGTACATGGACCATCACTGGCTAGCTAATTACTTGCCTCAGCTTGCCAAAGAGACGCAGCCGTTCGAATACCAGTGAGTTGACCGGGTTGAGCCTACGCCGCCAAAAGGTGGCCAAGCCCAGTCGCATTCATGAAGTCGGACAGACTGATGACCGGTATCCCTACATTGTGCGTCACCGCTGGAAGTGTGTCGCGCGTTGGATTCAGCATCGGTTCCTCGGAAACGATGAACACAGGAGGCTTTGCTGCGTTGAGGTGGCAGGCCAACGCAAGAGCCTCTGCCTGTGAAGAATCTGTTTGTTGTTCCTCGTCAATGATGTCGGGGCACTTCAACAGCACAGACGTAAGGACTTGGCTCGGAACCGCCCCGTGCTTCCTATTGCCCGTACAGGCGTTAACCCAAACTGTCGCCGGATCGGCAGCGGAGAATGCTCGGCATTCCTTAGCTACGGCGTCGGGATACGACACTGTTCCCTTCTTGACCTGCTCCGTCAGATCGTCCAGGAAGAGCAGAACCGCAGCGTCGGAGTCGCAGACGTTTTTGATCTCCAGCAAGGCGTATGTGTCGAAGATATAGGTTGGGTTCACTACGCACTCCGCCCAACTTGGACGGCGATGTTGTGCAGTTCCGGCCCCGGAGCCCTCAGATACTTCGAGGCGTCCAGGGGCGATAGGCGCCTACTGTCGAGGGCATCAAGAATTAGTCGAGGATACGTATATCCAAACTCCGCCGCCCGTTTGCGGGAAACCGTCTGGCGGACCGTGGAGAAAGTGTTCTTTGGCTCTTGGAACTCGCCTCGGGATGTTTCGACAAGGTGCACCAGGCGCTGAGAGGCTAACCCTAGTTCTTTGAGGCGTATCGCTACTGCCGACCAGCTTGCGCCGTAACGATTCGAGATAAGCCGAACAGCATCCAGGTCCGAATCAAGGTCCGGATGTTTGCGGCGAAAGCTCTCTCGCGAAAGGTACTGCTTTAGGTCATGCTCCGGCAGAAGGACCGCCGCTGCAAACTTGTCGCACCACCGTTCCAAGGGAGTGTCGGAATCATGGCAGATCTCTTTATCGCCACGGATAACGTGGGCCATCTCGTGCAGAAGTGTATAGGTCCGGAGTGTCGGCAAATCGTAGGCCGCATTGATGTAGATAACCGGAACCGAGCTGTCAGGCAGAGAAAAGCCACGGCAGTTTCCTGTGCCGGCATTGCGTAGTAGTACAACTATGCCAAGGTCTTCGACCTTCTCCCTGAGCGACCTAAACACCGCGGTTTTGCTGCTTTTTGCAGCTGTTCTCTGGTCTAGGACCGACCAGTTCAAGGCTGCCCGAAATTGCCGAGCTACAACATGGAAGTCGTCCGATGCCGCCGGCAGTTGGGGGCGGCCGAACCTAACTTCAGAGGCACTCCACGTGGCGATCTTCTGGACGTTTCGAGCAAAGCGAACTTCTAGGAGTTCCTGAGACGGAGAAGATGCTTCTCCGGTTATAGCGGTCCGAAATTCAGCAGTCGGTCGTGCAGAGGAAGGGGGCGCCGGGAGGAAGAAAAAGTGAATGCTTCGGCCGACTAGCTTCGCAATCTTTCTCAAGTCTCCCGTCTGGGGTTTGGCCTCGCCCCTGAGCCACTGTTCAACTAAGTCCTGCGATCTTTCAGTTGCGGCAGCTAAATCCGCAGGATCACGAGAGGCGTCGCGCATCGCCCAATCAAGCATTTGGGGATTAATCGCATTCTCGGCCATGTGGGGATTCTATGGCACCCAAGCGCCAGAGCTCTGCGAGCCGTCAAAAACGACTGCTCGTAAGGTACGAGGTGTCTGAGTGCCGGCCGCAAGACGCCGTCGAACCACGATTGAGACGTGGAAGCCCATATGATCAGAGGCGCCGGTTCATGCCGACTTCACTTGCTTCTCTTCTCGGGGGTTACTCTCTTGGCAACGACGTTCGATGTACTCCTTGATTCGTACCGTGATCTCGCGGATTCCGAGCGGATGAAGGGCAACTACTTCGAACAGCTTGTTGGCCGGTACTTAGAGAAGGACGGAGTTCAGGCCCCGCAGTATCGGAACGTGTGGTTGTGGAGGGACTGGCCGGACCGCGACGGTAAGAAGGACAACGGCATCGATTTGGTGGCCGAGCGCCAGGACGGCGGTTTTACGGCCATTCAGTGTAAGTTCTACGCCGAAGGCCACCGCATTCAGAAGCAAGACGTCGACTCATTCATATCCGCATCAGGGAAACCGCCCTTTACGCACCGGCTCATTGTTGATACCACCGGACGAGACTGGTCACCGAATGCGGAGGAGATGCTGGACAACCAGCACATCCCTATCCAGCGCATCGGTCTTACGGACTTCCGCAACTCCAATATTGACTGGGCCACTTACGAGCTGACTGACCCCTCAAAGGCCCCCAGGCTGCATGATAAGAAGCAGCTGCGCACCCATCAGCACGAAGCAGTCAACGCCGCAATGAAGGGTTTCGAAACCAACCACCGGGGCAAACTCATCATGGCCTGCGGCACAGGCAAGACCTTCACCGCACTGAAGATTGCCGAGCGGTTCGCGGAGCAGGAAACCCACGTCAGGGTCCTCTTCCTTGTGCCGTCTCTGGCGCTGATGTCTCAGTCGCTAAAAGAATGGTCGGACGAGACGACGCAGCCGATGCACGCCTATGCTGTCTGCTCAGACACAAAGGTTGGCCGGCAGAAGAATTCCGACTTCACTGATGTTGCACTCCATGACCTGCAGATCCCGGCGACCACGGATGGCGCTACGCTGCTCGAGGCAATGGGAACCAGGGAGCTGGATGAGGGGATGACGGTGGTGTTTTCCACCTACCAGTCCATCGATGCAGTATCCCAAGCACAGAAAGCCGGGCTGCCGGAGTTTGACCTGATCATCTGCGACGAGGCCCACCGCACCACCGGTGCCACCCTGGCCGGCACTGAGGATTCCCACTTCGTAAAGGTTCACCGCAACGATGTCGTCGCAGGGGCCAAGCGGCTATACATGACGGCGACCCCGCGTCTTTTCAACGACGACACCAAGAACAAGGCGCTGGAGCGCGATGCGATCCTGTGCTCGATGGACGACGAGACCATGTACGGGCCAGTGTTCTACCGGATCGGCTTCGGTGAAGCTGTCACCAAGAAACTGCTGACTGACTACAAGGTCTTGGTTCTTGGCGTGGACGAAACGCAAGTGGTCTCCAGCTTCCAGGACCAGCTGGCCGATTCGAACATGGAACTGCAGATCGACGATGTCGCCAAGCTCATCGGCTGCTGGAATGGACTAGCCAAACGCCGCTCAGGGGCTCACGAGGTGTCTTTCGGGAATGACCTGGCACCGATGAAACGGGCGGTGGCCTTCAACCGAGACATCAAATCCTCCAAACTTGTCGAGTCGGAGTTCGAAGAACTCGTCCGCGTGCACCTGACCAACCTGGAGAACGACGACCCCACGGACGACTTGAAGGTAGAGGTCAAACACGTAGACGGCGGCTTCAACGCCATTACCCGCGCTGAACGGCTGGACTGGCTCAAGGAGGATCTCGACAGCCCCGCTGATCAGCCAGTTTGCAGGATCCTTACCAATGCACGCTGCCTCACTGAAGGCGTAGACGTCCCATCCCTGGACGCCGTCCTGTTCCTGAACCCGCGCAACTCCATGGTCGACGTCATCCAGGCAGTCGGCCGGGTAATGCGCATCGCCAAAGGGAAGCAGTTCGGGTACATCATCCTTCCCATCGCGATTCCTGAGGGGATGTCCACTTCAGAGGCGCTGCGGGACAACACCCGGTACAAGGTGGTCTGGCAGGTTCTCCAGGCGCTGCGTGCGCACGATGAGCGCATGGACGCAGCCATCAACCAGATCGAACTTAACGCCAAGGCACCCGAATCCATCCTCGTTGAGACGGTGGATCTGGCACCCAAGAAGAAAGCCCGAACGAACGTGGGCGGGAACGCCGGCGGCGGGGAACATTCTGGACGCGGAAATAACGACGACGAAAACACAGGACCGGAATACGTTCAGCCCGCCCTACAGTTCCCGGCTGCCGAAGAGTGGAAGGACTCCGTCTACGCAAAAATCGTGGACAAGTGCGGGAACCGCATGTACTGGGAAGACTGGTCTAAGGACATTGCAGCCATCGCGAACAAGCACATCGTGCTTATCAACAATCTCCTGGACGGTGCGAACCCAGAACACCGCACGGCCTTCGACGGCTTCATCCAAGGTCTGCAGGAGAACCTGAATCCGGAGATCGACCAGGCCCAAGCCGTCGAGATGCTTGCCCAGCACCTGGTCACCAAACCGGTCTTCGACGCCATGTTCACGGACTCAAATTTCACCGAACACAACCCGGTGTCACTGGCAATGCAGAACATCCTCAACCAGCTCGATGACCACTCCGCGTTCGAGAAGGAACGGGCCGGGCTGGAAAAGTTCTACGACTCTGTCCGGGCCCGAGTGAAGTCCATCGACAACGCCGCGGCGAAACAGAAAATCATCCTGGAGCTCTACGACAACTTCTTCCGCAACGCCTTCCCTCGCGTGGCCGACCGCCTCGGCATCGTCTTTACTCCAGTTCCGGTGGTGGACTACATCCTCCACTCGGCCGATGCTGCCCTGCGACTGGAGTTCGGCAAGTCACTTTCCGACGAGGGCGTATCCATCCTGGAACCTTTCGTCGGCACCGGGACGTTCGTGACGAGGTTGCTCCAGTCTGGGCTCATCAAGCCGAAAGACCTGCACCGCAAGTACACGCAGGAACTATTCGCCAACGAGATCGTGCTGCTCAGCTACTACATCGCAGCCATAAACATTGAGACGGTGTTTGCTGAAGAAACCGCCAAAAAGGGTGTCGACCATGGCTACGTCCCGTTCGACGGCATCGCATTAACCGATACATTCCAACTCAACGAGTCCGACGGCGCCTTCGACTCCGTTGTCTTTCCGGAGAACTCGGAACGCGTGCGCCGGCAGAAGAACCAGGACATCCGCGTCATTGTCATGAACCCCCCGTATTCGGCGGGTCAAACCAATGCCAACGACAACAACCAGAATCAGAAATATCCAGTGCTTGACGCATCCATTACTGGTACATATGCGAAGCTGTCCACGGCCACGAACAAAAATAATCTCTATGATTCCTACATACGTGGCATTCGCTGGGCGTCCAATCGCATTCAGACAGATGGGGTCATTGCATTTGTCTCCAATGGATCGTTTCTCGATTTGCCGACCACTGACGGCATACGGAAGTCTCTCGCCGGGGAGTTCAGCCGGATGTTTATCTACAACCTCCGAGGTAATCAGCGGACATCTGGGGAAGTGTCACGTAGAGAAGGTGGAAAGATTTTTGGCAGCGGGGCCAGGACGCCAATCGCTATCTGCATACTGATCAAGAACTCGAGCCACAGCGGTCCTGCTGAAATTCAATATCGAGATATCGGCGATTACCTCACACGGGAAGAGAAACTTGACATTCTTTCGATTGAGCGGTCGATCGAAGGTACTCCTTGGGAAACCATTCTGCCCAACAATCATGGTGACTGGATTAATCACCGTGATGAGAAGTACGACACTTACCAGCCCATCGGGGACAAGGCGACCAAGGGGAAACCTACGACTCCCGGAATCTTTGAGACATACTCCAACGGGCTCAAGACGAACCGGGACGCCTGGTGCTATAACTTCTCTCCTCTTTCAGTGGCTTCAAACATTCAACGCATGATTGATTTTTACAACGGACAGTTGGGAAGTGCGAACCCGGACAACAACCCCAGGATGATCGCTTGGGGCGGGGGGCTCAAGGATGACCACAAACGCGGTACGCAACATGCGTTCGAACCAAGC
This sequence comes from Arthrobacter sp. HMWF013, assembly GCF_003061105.1. GTDB lineage: Bacteria > Actinomycetota > Actinomycetes > Actinomycetales > Micrococcaceae > Arthrobacter. Next base: position 5,335 of record NZ_QAIQ01000031.1, on the reverse strand, counting down.
AGCATAAGAGTTGCCTCGTATAGACCATTCAGTAAGCAGTTCGTCTACTTCTCCGGTGCATTGAATGAACGTCGGTATCAGTTAACCAAGCTATTCCCGACGCCCAATCATGAGAATCTATTCATTCAAGCCACGGGAATCGGCGCGCAGAAGCCTTTCTGCGTGCTTATAGGGCAGTTTTTGCCCGACTTGCACACCATTCACAATGCGCAATGCTTCAGCTTGTATACCTATGAGCCAGTTTCGGAGGAGGCACAAGGAGACCTTTTTGCCGATACGGAGGACGTTATTGTTGACGGCTACCGGCGGAAGGACAACATCACAGACGCCACGCTGAGTGCATACCAGGGCTTCTACGACGATGTTGAGATAGGCAAGGAGGATATTTTTTACTACCTCTATGGTCTCTTGCACAGCCCGTCCTACAAGGAACAGTACAAGGCTGACTTAGTGAAGATGTTGCCGCGAATTCCAAAGGTCAAGGACTTTTGGGGCTTCAGTCAGGCTGGCCGAGACCTCGCCCAGCTGCACCTTGCCTATGAAAAAGTGGATCCATATCCGCTGGAGGAAGTTACCAAAGGTGCGGCCAGTGGCGACGACTACGACTTCTACCGCGTGAGCAAATTATCCTTCGGCGCCCGGAAGGACCGGTCGAGCATCATCTGCAACCCACGAGTCACGTTGGTCGGAATCCCAGACGAAGCCTACGACTACCAGGTCAACGGCAAATCTGCCCTCGAATGGATTATCGACCGCTACCAAGTCACTGTTCACAAAGATTCCATGATCGCGAACGACCCCAATGACTACTGTCGAGAGGTAGGCGACCCTCGTTACATCGTGGACCTCATCAAGCGCATCGTCACCGTATCGGTAGAAACCGTGCGGATCGTGGCTCAGTTGCCTGCCTTAGAGGTCATGGAGTAATTAGGACTACGACTAGTGTCTTCCATTGGCGAATGGCAAACGACCGTGGGCTAACTCAAAGAGGCCCAGCAGCTTGTCCTCAAGTATCTTGCCCGGGACGCCGGGGGTCTGTTTCCAGATAATCTCAAGGTCCTTGACGTCTTCTAGTTGCCATATTCGGTACCCGCCCTCGTGTGAGACTCCGTTTTGGCCGTGGCCGTAACGCTGATATGCATTTAGCCGGCGTCTTAGCGTTGTCTTGTTCTCCGGCCTTAGTCCTGCTGCTCCGATGTACATGATGGGTGTGGCGTCCACCCAGCGGCGGTGTAACTGGGCAACTGGGGTTGTCGGGTCCTTCCTATACGTTCCTCCTGTGCTCTTCGAGAAACGATGGCGTCCCACCGCTTCGTCGGAGGACGATGTAGACACCAAACTCTCTGGGCGGCTCCTTGCGGTTCATTGTCCAAAAATTTCTAGGTTCTTCGAAGTCCAGTTGCTCAAGGACAGTCAGATCAAGCATGGTTCAGTGTTACAGGACAAAACGGTCTGCATGCACCCCCGCTGAGCACCCAATGATGGGGTAGCCACAATTCAAAAACGACCGTTTTTGACCTTGTGCAGGGCAAGTCTCTCATTTCGGCTCTGGAAGCCTTCAACTGATATTCACAACTCGTCTCCGAAAAGAAAATCGGTCATAACGCTCGATGGAGGGTTTTTGACGTGAGGGAAGCGTAATTGGCTTCACGAGGGTGTGCATGCAGGGGAGTTACTGGATTCTCAGGTCGATGCGCAGAAGGGCCGGCTCATTTTGAGCCAGCCCTTCTTGTCTCCCCGCGCGCCGGAGCGCCAAGGGTTTGGCTTAGCGATCAGCCCGGGACGTTCCGGGGATCGGTGCCGTAACTGTTCTTCGAGCCGATCTGACCGTCCTGGTTTTTGATGACGTGCTCGACCTTGTCTGCCTGGGCCGCTGCCCGGCCTGCAGCTTCTGCTTCGTCCTTGGTGCTGTAGCCGGCACCGAATGCGCGGTCGGCACCTTCGCGCTTGTTCTTCCACGAACCGTCTTCGTAGTACGTCTCGATGTCGCCCTGAGCCATTGCACACTCCTTCTGCCGTTCCGAATCCTGCAAATGCTGCCCTTATGTGGATAGCGAAAAGCCCCGCCGCACGAGTCGTAAAGCGGGACCTCCCTGGCAACCACTCCGCCTGATGGGGGACAGGCGGAGAAGCTGACACCAAACCTAATAGCAAGCATGCTTACCTTTCAAGTTGGCGCGCCGCTTACGCCGTAGGCCAGTATCGCGGCCAGGTTTCCCATGGGCCAATCCCGATGCTGCCGACGCGCCTATTTACGGGCCGGCCTTCTTTCAGCAGGGACGACACCAATTCACCTGGGGAGCACACCTTTGCAGGGCATCTCACGAACGGTCGCGACGCGGCTTTTCAGGCACCTGGGGGCTGAGGTCTTGGCGAACCAGCGGGGGCCACCACAGTCGCTTGCGGCGGGACCCGCCTTCCGTCCCCGGGGCAAGGGAGCAGGGGAAGTGCATATTGGCGCGCAAAAATAGGCAAGAAAAATCCCTAGAATTAGAGGCGTTACGCCTGTTCATTCAGTTGAATGGTTGCTAGGATGGAGGTAGCGAGTCAGCCAGACGAACGAAACTTATTTGATACGAAACCAGGTGCTGAAAATGACTGCAACACCGGCCGTTTACACGGTCTACACCAAGCCTGACTGCCCGAACTGTGAGAAGACGAAGGACTACTTCGATTCCAAGGGCATCACCTACACGGCCGTTGACATCACCGAAGTGCCGGCAGCGCTGGAGTACATCACCACCGAACTCGGCTACTCCCAGGCACCCGTCGTTGTGAACAACTCCGATGACCAGGACCACTGGTCCGGCCTGCGCCGCGACAAGCTTGTCCAAGCGGCAATGAGTCACAAGGCGGCGTGAGAACGTGACGACAATGCGCCCGGTCGTCGGGTTCAAACTCAGCCCACGGATCCCGTTGGAGGTGGACCTGTTCCGGCAGGTCAACCCCAGCGGCAGGATCTACCCCAAAGTTGTGGATCCCTATGTTGTAGAGCCCGCCATTGTGGAACCGGGCATTGAGGACCTGTGCGAGGGCTTCTACCCAGTCCCAGACAAGGCAGGGGATGACGGGTACCTTGAGGCGATCAGCCGCGCCCAGCTCGGGGAAGGCGGGCTGTGGGACGCACACACCGCGGACCAGTACCAACTCAACGACCTCACCCACGACGAACCGGGTGGGACTGAACCTCTGAACGTACCCACAACAGACACCGAGAACATCACCAGCACACGAGGAAAAGGAACCATCATGGCCGGCGAAACCACGATCACTGTCATCGGAAACCTGACATCAGATCCAGAGCTGCGCTTCACGCCAAGTGGATCGGCCGTCGCGAACTTCACCATCGCTTCAACGCCCAGGACGTTCGACCGGCAGTCCAACGAGTGGAAGGACGGGGAGACACTTTTCCTCCGGGCGTCCGTGTGGCGGGAAGCTGCTGAGAACGTGGCCGAGTCCCTGACCAAGGGCATGCGCGTCATCGTCACCGGCCGGTTGAAGTCGCGTTCCTATGAAACCAAGGAAGGCGAGAAGCGCACGGTGATCGAGCTCGAGGTGGATGAGATCGGCCCGTCCCTCCGCTACGCCAGCGCCAAGGTTAACCGCACCCAGCGCAGCAACCACGGCGGACAGGTCGACGGTGGGTTTGGTGGCCAGGGGAACGGCAGTCAGGGCTCGCTGTCAGCCCCGCAGGATGACCCGTGGGGATTGCCTACCGCCAGCGCAACCGCCGGCGGCTGGGGCAACGGCCCCGACTCCGAACCACCGTTCTAACCCGACAGGCTGTCGGGGCCAGCCGTTACGCTGGTCCCGACAGCGCCCTCGATCTCGGGAGCCGCTTGCAGCGGCCCTCATCGAAAAGGAAACCTCGCAATGGAAGCAATGAACCAGGCACCGCCGACAGATTTTGCCGGAATGACAGACCGTCTTCTCAACATGCTGCCGATAATGCTGGCCGCACTCGCTGTCCTTGGCCTGGCGGTCTGGCTGTACGAAAGGTGGCGCAACGTCCGCAACCTCCAGACCTACGTCGATGTCGTGAACGATGTACAGAACTCCGGCGGCAACCTGCCTGCTGACAAAGTGGATGCACGAGCCTTCCGGAAGTACCTTGCGTTGATGGACGCAAAAACCATGCCGAAAGTTAAGACGAAGAACAAACCCTAGCTGGGGCAGGCGAGCAGCAGTCCCGCACGCTTCGCAAGCGGCACCGACCGAATTCGGTCTGCCTCCTTCCCAATCATTTTGCTTACCGGAAAGACTGAACCATGACACATGCAGATGACCTCCGCGCCTGGGCAAGGGGCATGTACACGATAGAGGCGGCCACCGAGCTGCTGATCCGGGGTTTCGGTGGGAAGTTCGCTGCCCCCGGCAATCCCTGGGTTCACACGAGTACCGAGCCGCAAGGGCCCGGCCAGGTGAGCGCGTGGATCGACTTCGCCACCATCCCGGAAGAGGCTGGTGTGCTCTCCGGTGGCGAGCGGCGTTTCCTGCTGCTGGCCGCGTCACTGGCGGAGGATGTTCCGGTCAGCCTTGGTGACCTCGTGTCGGGACTGGACCGGGAGAACCTTGACTTGGTCCTGGCCGCGATCGCGCATGCCGGCGGCAGCCATCAGCACTCCGATATCCGCACCAGCGCGGACGGTTCCATGTCACTAGGGAAGGGTTACCTGGACAGCCTTCACCCGTGGCCGAAGGTGCTGCGTGCGGTTCAGTAAGCCGGGGGTGCGGTGATGGCGAAGCCGAAGAAGATTGCTGCCTTCACGCCCTACTACACGGAGGAGCAGGCGGAACAGGTCCGTGCCGCTTTCCTGGAAGCCGGCAAGCCTGAAGAGGGTGACACGAGCGTGTCAGACTTCATTGTCAGGGCCAGCATGCGTGAGGTGAAGCGTCTGCAGCGCAAGTACAACCGCGGCAAGCCGTGGCCTCCGGTGAAGGCCGGAGAGCTGCGCCGAGGGCAGAGAACTATGGATGAAATACGACACCGGGACGAGGGAAAGTAGCCGTGGTAAAGGGTACCGATGAAGTGAACAAGACGACCGCGCCCACGGCTGCGCCGTTCCCAAGGATGCTCACCCTGGACGAGGTCCAGGAGATCCTGAACCTCGGCAAACCCCTGGTCTATGCACTGGTCAAGAGCGGCGAATTGAGGGCCGCGCAATTCGGTGGAAGGGGCATCTGGCGGGTACGCCAGGACGACTTGGAAGCCTACATTCAAGCGGCCTACGAGAAGACTGCGGACCGCATCGCATCAGGTCAGATCCCTGACGGCGATATCCCTACCGACGCTTAAAAAGATCCAGTCCCAAAGCAGCGAAAAAGGGCCGGCACC
>NZ_QAIQ01000338.1 GCF_003061105.1 Arthrobacter sp. HMWF013 | reverse complement strand
TCCCCGAGCCGTTCTGCGTTCGCGGGAAGTGAGCGCGTCCCCGGAACTCAACCGCATTGCTTGACGCTTTCCGCGGCTTCCGCATATCCTGAACGAACGGTCGGTAAATAATTCAGTCCACGATGACCGTGCATAGGAGCAATCATGGAAGCCACCGCCCTGCGCGATGCCGAAGGCCAGGCCAACTTTGACCGTGTGATCGCCGACGATTCACGGATCGAACCCAAAGACTGGATGCCCCCGGCCTACCGCAAGACCCTGCTCCGGCAGATCTCCCAGCATGCCCACTCCGAGATCATCGGCATGCAGCCGGAAGCCAACTGGATTTCCCGCGCACCGAGCCTGAAGCGCAAGGCCATCCTCATGGCCAAGGTCCAGGACGAAGCCGGCCACGGCCTCTACCTCTACTCTGCGGCGGAGACCCTCGGCCAGAGCCGCGACGACATGATGGACGCGCTCATCGCCGGCAAGGCCCGCTACTCCTCCATCTTCAACTACCCCGCACGCACGTGGGCAGACATGGGAGCCATCGGCTGGATGGTGGACGGCGCCGCCATCGCCAACCAGGTGCCGCTGTGCCGCGCCTCCTACGGCCCCTACGGCCGCGCCATGGTCCGGGTCTGCAAGGAAGAGTCCTTCCACCAGCGCCAGGGTTTCGAGATCCTCCTGGAACTCGCCAACGGCACCCCGGAGCAGCGCGAGATGGCGCAGGACGCCGTGAACCGCTGGTACGCCCCGGCCCTGATGATGTTCGGCCCGCCGGATGACGATTCGCCCAACTCCAAGCAGTCCATGGCCTGGAACATCAAGCGCTTCAGCAATGATGAACTCCGCCACCGGTTCGTGGGCATGATGGCCGAGCAGGTCAAGGTCCTGGGCCTCAAGCTCCCGGATGACCAGATCCGCTTCAACGAAGAGACCAAGAAGTGGGAGCACGGCCCGCTGGACTGGGACGAGTTCCACGAGGTCCTGGCCGGCCGCGGTCCCTGCAACTCCCAGCGGCTGGAACGCCGGCGGGAAGCGCACGACGACGGCGCCTGGGTCCGCGAGGCAGCCGCCGCTTATGCGGCAAAACAGATGGCAAAAGAGTCAATGGAGACGAAGGAATACGCAGCATGAGCCCTCACGGCAACCCGGAAGTCCCGGCCAGCTCGGCCACCGAAATCAACCGCGAAGCGGAAAAAGTCAGCCCCCGGGTTGAGCCTGCCGAAGCACACACCAACCGGCAGGGCTGGGGCCTCTGGGAGGTCTTCGTCCGCTCCAGCCGCGGCCTGAGCCACGTCCACGCAGGCTCCCTGCACGCGCCGGACGCCGCCATGGCCCTGCGCAACGCCCGTGATCTGTACACCCGCCGGAACGAGGGTGTGTCCATCTGGGTGGTCCCGGCCGATGCCATCGCCGCCAGCGATCCCGATTCCAAGGGCGCGTTCTTCGAATCCCCCCAGGGCAAGGACTACCGCCACGCCACGTACTACACCAAGAGCGAAGGGGTGAAGCACCTGTGATCCCCGAAGCCACGGAAACGCACGGTCACGGCGATATCTCCACCGGAATGGGTGCCGGCGGCGGCGACGCCACTGCCAGCGCCACCCGCATCACGCCCGGCAACGCCCTGCGCCCCGAGGACATCGCGCTCGAGGTCCGCACCGGCCTGGCCAGGCCCACCGAGGACGTGGCCGAGTTCGCCCTCCGGGTAGGGGACGACGCCCTGATCCTGGCACAGCGGCTGGGCCATTGGATCTCCCGCGCCCCCGAGCTGGAAGAGGACATCGCCCTGGGCAACATCGCCCTGGACCAGCTGGGGCACGCCCGCTCCTTCCTCACGTACGCCGGCGGCGCCTGGGATAAAACCGAGGACGAGCTGGCGTACTTCCGCAGCGAAACCGAGTTCCGCTCCATCCAGATCTTCGAGCAGCCCAACGGCGACTTCGCGGCCACCATCGCCCGGCAGTTCGTGGTGAGCCACTACCAGTTCGAGCTGTACAGCAGGCTGACCAAGTCCACCGATGCCACGCTGGCCGCCATCGCCGCCAAGGCCGTGAAGGAAGTGGATTACCACCGGGACCACAGCGTCCAGTGGGTCCTCCGCCTGGCCGGTGGCACGGACGAATCCCGGCGCCGCATGAGCCACGGCCTGAAGCTGATGTGGCCGTACGTGGAAGAGCTCTTCCGCGACGACGAGCTGACCGCCAGCCTGGCTGAAACCGGCGCCGCTGTCCAGCCTTCCTCACTGCGCCCCGAGTTTGACCGGCTGATCGGCGCTGTCCTGGCGGAAGCGGAGCTTGAGGTTCCGGACGTTCCGGCTGCCCCCGGCGGCGGCCGTCAGGGCAAGCACTCCGAGCACCTCGGTTACATCCTCGCGGAGATGCAGGTGCTGGCCCGCGAGCATCCCGGAGCGAACTGGTGACCGCCGTGGCCATCGAGCAGGCAACGCAACGGAACGCCGCTGACCAGAAGGCGTGGGACATCGCGTCCACGGTCTGCGATCCGGAAATCCCTGTCCTCACCATCGCTGACCTGGGGATTCTCCGGGACGTACACGTAAAAGAGGACGGCAGGGTAAGGGTCACCATCACGCCCACGTACTCGGGCTGCCCGGCCATGGACGCCATCCGCGACGACCTCCAGACAGCCTTCAAAAAGGAGGGCTACACCGGCGTCGAGGTTGACCTGGTGCTCGCCCCGGCCTGGACCACGGACTGGATGACCGAGTCCGGCAAGGCCAAGCTCAACGAGTACGGCATCGCGCCGCCCACGGGCCGCTCGGACGCAGCACGGCACGCCGGGCCCATCCGGCTCACCATGGCAGTGAAATGCCCGCAGTGCGCCAGCCTGAACACCAAGGAACTCACCCGCTTCGGTTCCACATCCTGCAAGGCGCTGTACGTCTGCCAGGACTGCAAAGAACCGTTCGACTACTTCAAAGTCCTGTAAGGAAGCCCCCCATGCCTGTTGTCCGCCAGACCGCCGCAGAAACGGCGCAGGCCACCGGCCGCCGTCGTCCGTCCTTCCACACCCTCACCGTCGGCGAGGTGCGCCGGCTGACCGAGGATGCCATCGAGGTGACGTTCGCCGTCCCGCCGGCGCTCGCCGGCCAGTTCGACTACCTGCCCGGGCAGTACGTGGCCCTGCGCACCACGCTGCCGGATGAGACCGGCGAGCCGCACGAGGTGCGCCGCAGCTACTCCATCTGCGCCGAGCCGCGCAGCTTCCCGGACGGCAGCAGCGAGATCCGGGTGGCCGTGAAGAAGGACCTGGGCGGGCTGTTCTCCACCTGGGCCAACTCCGAGCTGAAGGCCGGGGACACCCTGGAGGTCATGAGCCCCATGGGTGCGTTTGTGTCCAAGCACGGCCGCGACGGCAAGCCGGTGGACCAGAACGTCATGAACTCCATGAACCACCCCGAGGATCTGGCGGGGGAGCCGGGCAGCTTTGTGGCCATCGCCGCGGGGTCCGGCATCACCCCGGTGATCGCGATCGCCCGCACCCTGCTGCACGCCCACCCGGAGACCCGGTTCGACCTGATCTACGCCAACAAGGCCGCCATGGACGTCATGTTCCTGGAGGAGCTGGCGGACCTGAAGGACAAGTACCCGCAGCGCCTGGCCATCCACCACGTGCTGTCCCGCGAGCAGCGGATCGCCCCGCTGCTTTCCGGCCGGATCGATTCCGAGAAGCTCCAGCAGCTCCTCGGCACCGCCATCCACGCGGACGATGTGGACGAGTGGTTCCTGTGCGGGCCGTTCGAGCTGGTGCAGCTGTGCCGGGACACCCTTGCCGAGCGCGGCGTGAAGCCCGAGCATGTCCGGTTCGAGCTGTTCACGTCCGGCAAGCCGGACCGTCCCGAGGGCAACGCCGGCCGTCCCGTGCTGGTGGACGAGTCCAAGGAGACGTACAAGATCACGTTCAAGCTGGACGGCCTGCAGGGTGAGGTGGCCAGCCCCACCCACGCCCGCGAATCCATCCTCAACGCCGCGTTGCGGGTCCGCCCGGACGTGCCGTTCGCGTGCGCCGGGGGAGTGTGCGGCACCTGCCGCGCCAAGCTGGTCACCGGCACCGTGAACATGGACGAAAACTATGCGCTGGAGCAGGATGAACTCGACAAGGGGTACGTGCTGACCTGCCAGAGCCACCCCACCAGCAAGGAAGTCACCGTCGACTTCGACGTCTAAGAAGACTCTCTTCGCCCAAGAACTAGGAGCCCCATGATTTCCCTCTCCATCGCCAACGGCGTCGCCGAAGTGGTCCTGAACGCCCCGCACAAGCTGAACTCGCTCGATGAGCAGGCGCTGGCGGATTTAACCCAGGCGTACGACGACGCCGCTGCCGCCGCCTCGCGAGGTGAGGTCCGGGCGCTGCTGCTCAGGGGAGAGGGCCGCGCCTTCTGCGCGGGGCGGGACATCCAGAACGTCACCCCGGAAAGCGACGACGCCCAGGCGTACCTGGAAGGGCTTGTGCAGCCGCTGCTGCAGAAGATGGCAGCATTCCCCGCCCCGACGTTCGCGGCGGCCCAGGGGGCCTGCCTGGGCGTGGGGCTGGGCCTCCTGCTGGCCACGGACGTGGTGTACGTGGCGGAGAACGCGAAGTTCGGCTCGCCGTTCGCGAAGCTGGGGGCAACGCTGGACTCGGGCGGGCACTGGTACTTCACGGAGCGGCTGGGCATGCACCGGACGCTGGACCTGATTTACACGGCCGAGCTCATCTCCGGCGGCGAAGCTGTAGCGCAGGGGATGTTCAGCCGGGCCATGCCCGCGAATGAACTTCTGGACAACACCCGGGAAATTGTGACCAAGGTGGCCACCGGCGCAACGGGTGCCTTCAAAGCGAGCAAGGAATTGGTGGCACACATCAGGGATCAGCGGCTGGGCCTGTGGGACGCCATGACGGAGGAGAACGCCGAGCAGGCCCGCCTCTGCAAGACCGATGACTATGCAGAGGGATTCCGCGCCTTCCAGGAGAAGCGTGAGCCAAAGTTTACGGGGTAGAAATTGCTATCTGCAGGGCTTGATTTGTAGGGTTCAGCTATGACAATGGGGAAATCTATTACTAAAGCCGTCATTCCTGCTGCCGGCCTGGGAACTCGCTTCCTGCCCGCCACCAAGGCGATGCCGAAGGAAATGCTGCCGGTGGTTGACCGCCCGGCCATCCAGTACGTGGTTGAGGAAGCCGTAAATGCGGGCCTGACCGACTTGCTGATGATCACGGGCCGCAACAAGCGCGCCCTCGAGGACCACTTCGACCGTGAGCCCGGCCTGGAGCAGGCGCTTGAAAAGAAGGGTGACCAGGGCCGCCTGGACCTGGTGCAGGAAGCGTCCGAGCTGGGCCCCATCCACTACGTCCGCCAGGGTGAGGCCAAGGGCCTGGGCCATGCGGTTCTGTGCGCTGCCCAGCACGTGGGGAACGAGCCCTTCGCGGTGCTGCTCGGTGATGACCTCATTGACGAGGCCGAGACCCTGCTGAGCACCATGATGGAGGTGCAGCAGAAGACCGGCGGTTCGGTCATCGCCCTCATCGAGGTGGATCCTGCCCAGATCAGCGCCTACGGCTGCGCAGACATCACCGCCATCGACGGCGAGGATTATGTCCGCGTGAACAGCCTCGTTGAGAAGCCCGCTGTGGGGGAGGCGCCCTCCAACCTGGCCGTCATCGGCCGGTACGTCCTGCACCCCTCGGTGTTCGGCGTCCTGGAGAACACGGAGCCGGGCCGCGGCGGGGAAATCCAGCTGACCGACGCTCTTCAGACTCTTGCTGCCGGCGAGGGCGAAGGCTCCGGCGTTTACGGCGTGGTGTTCAAGGGCCGCCGCTTTGATACGGGAGACAAGCTGAGCTACCTCAAGGCCGTCATCACGCTGGCGTCAGAGCGCGTGGAGTTCGGCGAAGACCTGAAGACCTGGATGAAGGGTTTCCTGGGCTAACTGCTGGTCTTCTAACGGCCTACGGGCCCGTCACCGAGAGGTCGGCGGGCCCGTAGCCGTTTAAGGGCCATGGCGGCCAGCAGGGCGCCTATGACAGCCCCTCCAGTATTTGTGACAAGATCCAGTGGGCTTGCAAGGCGGCTGTGAAGAAAGAGAAGCTGACCCAGTTCCATGAGCCCTGAGGCAGCCAACCCAAAAGCACCAATTTGCCACCATCGTTTATCAGCAAATGCCAAAGACGTCACAGCACCCAGCGGAATAAAGAGTGTGACGTTGGCAGACGCCTCAACGAATTCGTAATTGACCCAGCCAGGAACTCCGCGGGTATGGACGAATTTCAGGAGGGTGGCGAGCTGCCCTTGCACGGGCTGATCGACGGGACTGGGCCAATAAGCTACGAGCGCCAGAGGCACCAGCATGGCCACGAGGAAAGTGCGCCACAGCCTGGGGTTTTCGAGCTGTTTCAAGGCGTCCTCAGGAGGTTCGAGTCGGCGGCCTGCCATGGTGGTGTCCGCACCAACGGATCCCCATAGCTCTAATTGATACCACAGGTTAAATGCAGAGGGTGGGTGGTTCTCCGTTTCCGGAGAACCACCCACCCTCTTTGGTGTTAGTGCGTGGTGCGGTTACGCTGCTGCCTCGGTCTTGGCGCGGCGGCGAACTACTACAACAGAGGCTGCACCGGCGGCGAGTGCCCCGGCCCCAACCAAGGTCCAGAGGACCAGCCCGGAGTCAGCACCGGTGTTCGCCAAGGCAGTACCGGAGTTGGCGAGTGATGCAGGTGTTCCGTTATTGCCGCCTGCGTTAGAGCCGGCTGCACCGTTGTTGGCAAAGCCAGCAGCAACTACGACTCGGACCGGTCCTACGGTGTAGCCCGTCACGTCACTGGTAGCCGTGAGGACGTAGGATCCCGCTTCGTTGATAGTGACCGGCACAGAGAACTTGCCTTCGCCGTCAGCCTGGGTGGCCAGCGTCTGCGCTTCTAGGAAAACGCTGATCTTGCTGGAGAAAGACCGTCCGCCAGCAATGCTGGCGCCACCCGAAGCGGGTGCGTTACCTGGTGTGACGCGGATGGTGAGGGGCTGGTTTTGGAACGGACCCTGGCCGCTGAAGACGAACTGCTCACCCGGGCCGACGGTGCCGTCAGAAACAGCTGCCTGCGGCGGAATGGCCGGGTAGCGTGCTGCTACTGCCGGCGCTGAACCTACCAGAGCAAGAGATCCAGCGAGTGCGAGTGCTGCGAGTGCTTTTTTCATTGTTGTCCCCCCGGAGACGTTTAAGTTTTTGGTGTACCCGAATTGAGGAGGTTTCCTCTCCGCAAGAGACCTGTGCGGAAATCCCGGATAGATATCCCAAGAAAGACGTTACCATCCTCATCGAGTGGCCAGCAACGTGAGTACACACGGTTTACAAACTGTTAACGCGCCGTCTATAACTACTGGCCACAAGAGGCGGGCATTGTGGGCAGGATCACATCTTTGACATCTTGGACGGAAGGCGTGACAACGACGTTAGGAACGGTGTGCTGAACAATTTTGGAAAAAGTAAACTCCACAGTGCGGCTCTCCCCTGGTGCCAGCCGAATCGCCACAACACCGACAGGACGGTTGCTGTGGATGTAGGGTGCAAACTCCGTCTTTTGACCATCAAGTTGCGCGGTTTCGACGAGCGCTTGGGCTGGCCCGTAGGCCGTGATGTTCGTTTGCACATGCCCAGGAGGAACGCCGAAGATGCCAGCGCCGGTAACATAGCTTGGCAGTGAGGACGCTGAGTCGACAGGAGCAGTGTTCGTGCTCGTCACTCTGACGGTCGTCTGTGCATAGCCATCTTTAGGACATTCTTCGAACAGTTGAACGGTGCGCTTCACGTAATAATCCATCTTTGCGCCAGTCCCATCATTGAAGTAGATACCGAACTGTGCTGGTGAAACACTGGGCCCTGAAATCGAACCACTGAGCGGATACCTCTCGATTTGTGCCTGCTCATCTTTCCAGCCCGACCAGATCAATACTCGGCCTTCTTTCGCGGCCTTAGTAAGCCCTTCCAAGAGCCCCTTTGAGTCACCCTGTCCACTTGAGAGCGCCGAAAAAACTTCCTGGGACACGCCGGCGAAGTAGGCGTCTTGCTGCACAGGCTGTTCGATTCTGGCATAGACGTCTGACAGAAGCGTTTGCACGACATTGTTGCCGGTCAACTCCGTGGGCAATCCTCTGCTTGCCAATGCCAAAAGTTCGGGACTCGCAATCTTGACGGGACCTGTGGCCTGCAGGACATAACCAAGTGCAATGGGGTCGATTGATATGACGCCATCTACTCTTTCTCCTGATTCGTGTTCCCACATAGCTTGTGCTGTGCTTGCCGCCGTTGGGAAGTCCGGCGTGAGATTAACATCCTGGACAAATTTGCCCATGCGAGAGGAGTAGATTTGAAGCTGTTCAGGCTCCACTGTGAGGGCGGGCGACATAACCCCAATACCTCCGGTGCCGGTTTGCTGTCCCAGTGACAACCTGCCATCTTCCACTCTGAGGATTGCCAATGCACCAGGTATCCCTCCCGAGGCCCTGGATTCAGCGTTATTTTGAATCATGAGCAGGTACTCACGTGGTGAGTCCTCGCCGAGCATGGAGGGCACAAGGGTGGCAGCTGTGGCGGCGGCGTCAAGGCCGGCGCTTGTGGAATCGAGGCTCTGTCTGGCTTCAACAATTGGTTCACTAATTTGATGAAGAAGATCAGTGGTCTGGATATTGTGCAAGCGTTCCGCCGAGGAGCGGACGGCGTAGGCTGCAGATGCAATAACTGGCTGGGACTTACTTATGTCGGAGAGGCTTATCGCGCCGTCACGAGGAACTAAGGAACTGAAGTCGAATGACTCGAACACACTCACCAGTGGGCCAAGGCCAAGGTTTGCCACATCATCCGCGGCAGTCGCAACCTCGGCCACGGCTTGGAAGTTATGGCCCATCCAGGGGGCGGTGCCTGCAATTGTCCATATAGGACTTTGGGATGCTGCGCGAGCCTTGGAAGTATGTTCCTTCAACTTTTCGGCCAAGGGGCCGAGGGACGCTGCATCACCTAGTTGGATGTTGTCGCTTATTCGAGGCAGTAGGTCCTGGGAGGCCTGCAGTTCCGATTCTATTGTTTGCGCGGTCGCCGCCAGCAAGGCAACAAAAATGCTCGAGAACACCACGGCCAGCCCGACGACAGTTCCGGCTGCTGCGAATCGCCGTCGACGGGGATTTCGTCGCGACGATGGGCTCCGTCTTGAATGACTTTCCCTCTGCGTTTCTGGGGACTCGGCTTTCATTTTCTCCTTCGGGGTCAAAACCATTCTGGAAACAGCAGCCCTATACGGCACCTGTACTGGCAAAAACAGCTTTAAACGTTTTGAATAGAATTACGATGTCACCCGTCAGGGACCAGTTCTCTACGTAATAGAGGTCCAATCGGATACTCTCCTCCCAAGTTAGGTTAGAGCGACCGCTCACTTGCCATAATCCGCTCATTCCGGGACTAACGTACAGACGACGGTGTGCAGCATCGTCGTAAAGTGCAACCTCGCCTTCACGCTGAGGTCTTGGTCCGACTAGGCTCATGCTACCGCCGATTACGTTGAGTAATTGCGGCAACTCGTCAAGGGAGAACTTACGCAGAAACTGTCCAATTGGTGTAATTCTGGGGTCGTTATCCACTTTGAATAGCGGCTTTCCCGCGGACCCCTGACTTTCTAGAAGGGCAGCGAGCTCTGCATCGGCATCAACCCTCATGGATCTAAACTTTAACATTTTGAAAGTAGTGCCACGAAGCCCTATGCGCTCTTGCTGATAGAAAACAGATCCGGCACTAGTCATCTTGACAGCGAGGGCTACGGCCAAAAATATAGGACTTAGCAGCAGAACCAATAATCCGGCACCAGCGATGTCAAAAGTACGCTTGGCAACCTTTTTCCCGCCGGTTAATTTTGGAGTCGACACATGTATTAAAGGTAAGCCGGCTACGGGTTGCGTATGAATCCTCGGACCAGCTATGTCAGTCAAAGCGGGCGCCAAGATCATACCAATTTCTCTTGCGGCAAGCTCCCAGCCCAACTTTCTAAGATCCTCCGGATGCATGTTGACTCCGGCAGAAACAGCCACCGCGTCGACATCTGTGGCTATTATTACCGCGAGAATTGAATCGAAGTCACGTTCTATTCCTGTTACAGGAACGGCGAGACCCGGTAGGATTGCAGCGTCCGCATCAGCTCCGGGAAGATGCGCTGCGACGGGAACATATCCTGCAGTCGGCGCGCTCTGAAGCGAACGAATGAGATGCGCGGCTGAATGGGGGCCGCCAATGATCAACACTCTGGAGGCGCTCAGACCGCGGTTGCGTTCGAGTGCCAGGTGCTGCCGTACCATCCAACGTGCTGCCAGGAGGCCAAAGGCACCCGCTGGGAAGGCCAAGCCCACGAAACCGCGGGCGGTGTCAATACGGAGTGCGTAGGAAACGACCGCGACGAAACCAAACAGCCAGGCCGAGGACGCTATCACACGCTTGTACTCCTCTGAACCTGAGCCCAATACCCTAGGTTCCCGTGAGCCCCAAATGCCCAACATCATCCACCACGCGATTGCCAGAACTCCGGAAAGCAACAAGTAGTCGGCGTCTCGTACGTCGCCACTTCCAAGTTCAGAAAAACCGAAGCGAACGCCGAACGCACCTGCAACGGCCCAAATCACAACCCCGGCATCCAATATCCGCAGTCGCTGCGAGTAGCGTCGGCGCCATGTTCTGCTGGCGGTCAGTCTCTCAACTTCCACTCCCTGGTCGCCTTGACGCAACGTCCCCACATCCATTCCTTATCCGCTTCAGTTCTTGCCTGTTTGATGTTACTTGCGTAGCTGCGCTCACTTTTGACGCATGCTGGCGCCACAGTTTACGAAAGACCAAAGGATAGCCAGGAAACGATTCGACTGCCGCGATTATGACTTGACGCGTCCCAAGATTCCCAGCTACCCGAAACGGCAGCCGCAGTATCACTGTTCTTTGCCAATCAGCGCGTGCAGAGTCATCGATAAGACCAAAATTGCCTCAGCAATGACGACCGACCATGCCATGCCCAGGCCGCCCAGACTAGGCACCAGGAAAATCATACATATGATGCTGGATACAGCACTTAAGGTGACAAGAAGGTTGAATGCTCGCTGGCGGCCGCGAGCGAGCATCCATTGAATTCCCAGTACGTTGCTAGCGGCAACGAGGGGCAATGTTAGACAGAGGACCTGAAATATCGGGATGGTGCCTTCGTAGTTCGGCCCGAAGAATAAGGGAAGCAGGTAGGGGGACAATGCCATAGCCGCTACCCCGACAGCGGCGAAGGGCGTGGTTAATACGGCGAGGCTCACGAGCATGATTTTTTTCGCATGCAAAGGGTCCGAGGCATGGAGTCTACTTATTTTCGGAAACATGACCTGGCCGACCGGGACTATCAGGCTTTTCGCAGCTGAGGTGAGGCGGTCCGCATTGGCATAGTTGCCGGTCTCAATGCTGGATGACATCCCGCGAAGTACAGCTGTGCTGCCCACTGAGTAGATGGTGACCACCGCTCTGTACAGGAAAAGCGGAAATCCTTCAGCGAGTCCCGCCCTTGCACGACGTGTGCTTAGTGTCGGCCTACCCGAGCAGCGCATCAAACGAAGATAGTTAAGGATCGTCGCTAGGGCCGTTACAACCGATTGTGCCACCAGGACGAGAACCGCGTCCGCGGGTGTTCGAACGGCGATAAAGATCCACGCCGCACTGACAATCTTGGCTCCGACGTCAATAGTCACGGCAAGTTGCAGACGTTCCATTCCTTGAAAATACCAAATGGGCGACCAGCCCAATATAATGGCATAGAGAATCCCTACCAGGTACAAAGTGCCATTTTCTTGAAACGAAGGAACCACGACGTAGATTACGGTACCAATGAGCGCTGCTAAAATGCTTAGATACATCTTTGCAGTAACAACATCGCTGACAATTCTCTGAACCGCTGCAGGGCTATCTCTTTGGATACTCAGAGAGCGTGTCGCGGTATATTGGAAGCCATACTCTACAAGTATTGACATTGTTATTGCGAGCGCCTGGATTGCCGCCAGATGTCCCCATGCTGCGGGACCAAGAACGCGTGTAAGGAAGGGCATTGTCGCTAGAGGTACTGCCAGCGATGAGATCTGCAGAAGGACTAAAAGGCTGATGCTTCGCCCGGTTTTAGATCCCACTGGCTGTCCACGACGGCTTCTTCTTCTACGACCGGTCTCCGGCCGAACACTTTCGTTGGACTGATGCATATATCAAGGGTACCTATTCGTTGAGCAGTAACTTGATCCGGCTCGGCAGACCATAATAGAGTTTATAAAGCATTAACCAGAATAGGTCACTAAACGGGCGGTGCTTTCCAACGGTGCCAATACGGCGTTTATCTCGTAGCGCCGTATGCTGAGCCATCGTTTCGCTGGATCTGGCGCCACTGTTGGGATTTTGCATCATAAGTTTTGATGACCTTAGCCGGAACTCCAGCAACCATAGTTCGCGCCGAAATATCGGTCGTCACCACTGAATTCGCAGCAATTATTGCTCCGTCACCTATATTTACGGGCCCTACTACGACGACGTTATCGCCGAGCCAGCAATTCGATCCAATGAAGACATCACCTTGATTCCCTAACCGTCGTTCCGCAGGTGCAATGCTAGGATCACTCGAGCTGGTCCCGCGGTACTCACCGTGGGCGTGATCGCCGATAAAGACTGACGATCCAAATAGGCAGCAGTCTCCAATTGTGATGGTGCCTATGGCTGTGATGTGCAACCTGTCAGACGCCCTAAACGATTCGCCAATGCTTATCGAAGACTCATGGTTTTCGTCCGCGTAAGCCTGTATGGCCTCGATCCACACCGGACCATGAACTACGAAATCTGCACCTATCTTTACATTCCGAAGTCCTGATATTTGGCTTCCTAGAGGAAGCCGACCGCTGATGCCGTGTAGCCTAGCATTGATCATCTGCAGACCTCGAGATACGGTTCTTACCAAAATACGCAACGGGCCGATGATTATCCCATCATGATTGATGGCCTTACTTAGTCGCTTTAGCAAGCGTCCTCCTCTGGGTGACAGGGTTCTACAGACTGTTCGCCGCGATGATGCTGAGTGGACGCATCGGGTCTATTAACTGCTCTCGCTCGTACAAACGCCTCCGTCCTCGCTGAACGAGTTCTGCTCGGAGTGCGGTCGAGTCGAGAGTGCGAAGAATGGCCTCCGCCATGCTAACTACGTCGGTACTGGCGAAGAAAATAGCCGCGTCACCACAAGTCTCTCGAAGGGCAGGAATATCGGATGCGACCACGGGTGTTCCAGTGGCCATAGCCTCAAGGGGCGGAAGGCCGACGCCTTCATAAAGTGAAGGCATCACGAGGCATTTTGCTCCGGCGACTGTCGCGCGAAGCGAATTGAACGAAAGCGTTCCTGTCAGGTGGACGCGTGAGCCCAACCGCTTCACATGCTCGAAAACCATTGGATCCTGGTTTTTCACATTCTCAGCTCCACCAGCCAGCACGAGATCTACATTCGTTCTTTCCTTGATCAACTCAAAAGCATTTAAGAGTCCAACTAAGTTTTTGTGCCTTTTTACGTTACCCACGAACAAAATGTAATTCTTTGGGAGCTTCTTAGGACGATCAAAATCATCAATCTCTTGACTCCATGCGCGGTCTATGTGCATGGGCGCAATGTGTAAATTCGAAGATTCACCGAAATGACGGAATATCTCATCCCTAGTTGCCTCGGACGGAACGAAGACGCCACGACTACGTTGGAGAGCCAATCGGATCATAGACATGGCATATTTCTGTTTCAAGCCACCAGGTCCACCCTGTATCGCTGTCTTTGCATGCAACACATCGTGAATTGTAACGAAAGTGCTTTGGCCTGCTGACAGGACTGGATACGGATAGTGGGGAGTCCAAAATGCCTTGGGTCGAAGTCGTTTGAGTACCGACGTAAAGCCGACTTGTTCGGCGAGCGAGTACATTCCCGCGCGCTTTTGCGTTGTTTCGTAGACGTCAAGGTTGGGCGGTATGTCGCCAAGTTGGTCCGGTATACTCAGCAAAACCACCTTGAAGCCGTTCTTATTTGCCCACGGACCTAAGAGCTTGATCTGCTCTTTGCTGTATATCCCAATCCCGCTGGCGCGGACGTGGCGAGCATCGAAAAGTAGGTCGGTTCTCATCGGCGAACTTTGGAGGAAGCCAGCAGGCCAGCTCGAAGCTTGGAGGACACTGCCGGTAACCGCTTCTGCACAAACTTGAATTCATCGGGAAGTGCATACTTGGCAGCGAGAGCTATGTCAGCCAATGCAATTTTAGCTCCGCGCAGCTTTGAGCCCCGGCGCCATCGATCGAAGTCGGCTCGTTCTGCGTCTAAAAATGGACTGGGAAGGAGTGCTGCTTCATCCTCAAGAAGGTCCCGTCGGTAGGTTTTGCGAAGCCGTTTGGACAACCTGCGACCAGTACTGTCGACGTCATATGCATACTTTGGAGATGTTCCGAGACTGTCCCTCGCTGCCAGGAGCGCAAGAGCATACTTCCGTGAAAGAGCCCGGAACTCTTCGTTGACGCCCTCAGTGTCCCGGAGTGAAACGGACAATCTCACGCTAATCGCGTCAGGATCTAGGGGGTCGAAACCACTGAAGTGAACGAGTCGCAGCGGATGATGCGTGGAGGCAATCTGCAACTGGCCATCGGCTCTGACAACTTCGCGTTCGTGAAGATTCCAAGGACCGACGTTGTAGCCGGCGTGGCGCCAGGAATGTGCGTCAAAGAGGACCGCTCCGATGTCTGTCCATTTTTGGTCAACGAATATTGAAAGAAGGGGATAGATGAGACATTCTCGCCGAAGGTGTGACCACCACCAATTCAGAAAAGGGCGACTCGTCCTATCGAAGGCGCCAAAACCGAGATTGTGGACGCCGACGGTCAGGCTGTGAACCTCGGAAACTACCTCGGAACCCGGAGCGATCGGGCGGAGAAAATGGGGAGTAAATATCGTTCCATGTTGATCGATAACCTCGTCTAATTCAACAAGCGGGGTTACCAAGTATGTGTCCGGATCAAGATATGCGACACGATTGAATTCTTCGAGTAGCTTTAGGAAGAAAAGCGGCTTTATGGATGTTGAAAACTCAACCACATCATAGATCATGGCTAGATTTAGGATTTCTCGATCGTCCAGATCAAGGAAGTCTGTGCCAACTATGCGTAGGTTGGCTTCGGCGCTTTCGAGGTCTCGGCGATCTCCGTCGACGACCATGATCACAAGACTGATATCAGGAGAATGCTCCTGGATGCTCGCGTGTAAAGCGAGAGCTTGGGGGAGGTAATTTTGAGCTACCACCGTGCAATATATCGTCGAGGGACGTGTCATCGAAATATTATCCTTCTAAGAGTAAGAGTAAGAGTAAGAGTAAGAGTAAGAGTAAGAGTAAGAGTA
>NZ_QAIQ01000337.1 GCF_003061105.1 Arthrobacter sp. HMWF013 | reverse complement strand
TCACGGGTCAGCTCAAGGGCCCGCTCGGAAAACGTGCTTGAGTCCAGGCTGTCGACGATTGCCTTGTTGGTGTCCGCATCCACGAGGTCGTTGGCGGCCAGCGTGCGGACCTGCGCGAGTGAAATGGAGCCGATGACGTCCGGCAGGTCACCTGCTGCGGCGGAGGAGGTCAGGACCTGGTTGAACTGGTCCTCGGGAACACCAACCAGTTCGACTTTGACGCCGGTGGCGGCGGTGAACTTGGCGATGATGTCCTGGGTCTTGGCCACGCGGTCGGGCAGCGTGTCCGCGGTCCAGACGGTGATTTCCTGGGCATCTGCGCCCTGGGTGGAACCGTCATCCGAGCCTTCGTTGGAACTGCAGCCGGCCAACATCGCCATGGTCAGCGAAGCCGCGGCAATGACGGCGACTGCGGACCGGTCTCTGGTTCTCATCACTTTACTGCTCCTGTCTTAGGCGGCCCCGGATCCGGCGCCGCATCCTTCGTGCTCCGCCCCCGTTTTCGGTTTGGCCCGGACCACCTCGGCCGGGCCGGCAGAACACGTTCAGGCGAACTTCCCGGACCGTGAGCGTCGTCACAAAGCCGGGACTTGTGCCTAAAGGCTATCCAAATGTTGCCTAGCTGTCTAGCATTAGCTGCAGAGTCATTCGACACGAGCGCCTGCAGGTTATGCCCTGTGGACCGGCGAAGCACCTAGGATTGCAAAAGTGCCTTTCAACAGTAGGAGCCGCAGATGTACGTGGGACCAGGGGATGTCCTCCATCTGATCCGTTCCGGGAAGGCCCGGACCCGCGGAGACATCCAAGAGGAAACGGGCATGTCCAGGATGACGGTGGCGCAGCGCGTGGACGCGCTGCTGAAGGCGGAACTGATCCGCGAAGCCGGCACCGCCAGGCCATCGGGTGGACGTCGTCCAACGGACCTGGCCTTTAACCTCCAGCACTCGTACACGATTTCAGCCTCGGTGGAGACCACGTCCAGCCGGGTGGCCCTCACCGACCTGAGCGGCGCCATCATCACCGACGAGCACGTGGACATCGCAGTGGAGGACGGCCCCGAGAAGGTGCTGCACGCCATCACGGAGACCGGCCGGCAGCTCCTCACGCGTTCCAAAACCCCCATGAGCAAGGTCTCCGGCGTGGGCATCTTCATCCCGGGACCGGTGGATCCACACACCCAGCGGCCCAGCCAGCCGCCCATCATGCCGGGCTGGGACGCCTACCCCATTGTCGACTTCCTCCAGGACACGTTCCCCGTTCCGGTCCTGGTGGAAAACGATGCCAATGCCATGGCGGTAGGCGAATACAGCGCCGGGTTCACTGGCACCACGTCCCTGTGCCTGGTCAAGGTCTCCACGGGAATCGGCACCGGACTGGTGATCAACGGCCAGGTCTACCAGGGCGTCGACGGCGGCGCCGGCGATATCGGGCATGTCCGGCACCCCGCCTTCACGGAACTGCAGTGCCAGTGCGGGTCCTACGGCTGCCTAGCCGCCGGGGCAAGCGGCGGTGCCATCGCCCGAAAGCTGAAGGAGCAGGGCATCGAGGCCTTCTCGGGGCGGGACGTGCACCGGCTGCTGCTGGCGGGAAACGTCGAGGCCATGCGGCTGACCCACGAAGCGGGCCAGCGGCTCGGCGAAGTCATGGCCACCGTGGTGTGCCTGCTCAACCCCGCGGTCCTGCTCATCGCCGGGGACCTCGCGTCGTCGTCGCTGATCGGCGGGATGCGCGAAACCCTGTACCCCATGTCACTCCCCCGGGCCACCCGCCACCTGGACGTCCGGCTGGCAGCCCTGGGTGAGGATGCAGGAATCCGCGGAATGTCCTCACTGCTGGTGAACCAGGTCTTCTCGGCCGCCGCGGTCAACGCCCGGCTGGGTTGAGCTCAGCAGGCCGTAACGCGCCTGGGCGCGGAAGCCGGTGACTTGGGCCGCCGGGGCTTGTAGTGTCGAGGGCACCGGGGCGCGACGCCGATGCTGCTCCAGTACCCGCGACTAAGGAGTAAACATGGCCGTCACCGACGACGAAGCTCAGGTCCTGGACCAGTGGACCCACCGACTGGCCCAGGCACTTCAGATCCTGGACCTGGATGTGGACCAGGAACTGCTGCTTGACCTGGCCAGGAAGTCTGCCGGCTCCGTGATCCACGCAGCCGCCCCCGTCACCACGTTCCTGGTGGGCTACGCGGCCGGGCTGGAAGCCGGGACCGGGAGCGCCGGCTCCAAAGACTCGTCCACTGCCGCTGTTTCCAAAGCGGCCGACGTCGCGTTCCAGCTTTGCGCGGATGGTCACGACGGCGGCCCGGCGGCCAAGGGCTGGGCGGACACGGGCCAATAACGCGGCGCCCCGCCCCACAGGCAACCTGGCCCGGGGTAAGCGGTGCCGGCCGGCACCGCTTACCCGGCCTTACCTTCTTACTGAGGCGGGCCGCCCTCAGGCACCGGCAACCGGCTCCAGCCGCACAATGATGGCCTTGGACACCGGCGTCTGGCTTCCTTCGGCGACGCTCTCCAGCGGGACCAACACGTTGGCCTCAGGGTAGTAGGCAGCAGCACAGCCGTCAGCCGTGGGGTAGGACACCACGCGGAAGTTCCGCAGCACCCGGTCCACGTTGTCCTTGTACACACCGTGGATGTCCACGTGCTGCCCGTCGCTGAGGCCCAGCTCCGCCAGGTCCGCCGGACTGACGAAAACCACTTCGCGCCCCTTTTTGATGCCCCGGTAGCGGTCGTTGTTGCCATAAATGGTGGTGTTGAACTGATCGTGTGAGCGCATGCTTTGGAGGATCAGGGTCCCCGCGGGCCGTTCCACATGCTCGAGTTCATTGACCGTGAGCATCGCCTTGCCCGTCGGTGTGTTGAACGTCCGGGAGTCCCGTGGCCCGTTGGGCAGCACAAAGCCGCCGTCCTGGCGGATTTTCCGGTTGTAGTCCTCGCAGCCGTTCACCACGTGGGAGATGTGGTCCCGGACCAGATCGTAGTTCTTCTCGAACCCGGCCCAGTCCGCCTGGACGGAATCCCCCACCACCTTGTTCGCGAGCCTGCTGACTATGGCCACCTCTGACAGGAGGCCAGGAGCCACCGGCTCAACGGTTCCATGCGAGGCGTGGACAGCGCAGACAGTGTCCTCAACCGAAACGAACTGCGGACCGGATTCCTGCAGGTCGATCTCCGTGCGGCCCATGGTGGGCAGGATCAGTGCCTCGGCACCGGTGACGGTGTGCGAGCGGTTGAGCTTCGTGGAAATCTGGACCGACAGTTCGGTGTTCTCCATGGCCGCGATGCCGGCGTCCGTGTCCGACATGGCTCCCACGAAGTTACCGCCCAGGCCGAGGAAAACCCTGATCCCGCCGTCGCGCATTTGACGGATGGTTTCGACGGCGTCCACGCCGTGTTCGCGGGGCGGTTCGAAGCTGAACTCCTCGCCCAAAGCGTCCAGGAACGCCGGCGGCATCTGTTCCCAGATGCCCATGGTCCTGTCGCCCTGGACGTTGCTGTGGCCGCGGATGGGGGACGCGCCGGCGCCCGGCTTGCCGATGTTCCCCCGGAGCAGCAGCAGGTTGATGATCTCCTTGATGGTGGCCACGCCCTTTTTATGCTGCGTGATTCCCATGGCCCAGGTGATGATCACCTTGTCCGCCTTGAGGTAGCGGTGGGCCAGTTCGTCAATCTCCTCGACCCGCAGACCGGTGGCTTCCAGCACGGCGGCCTCGTCCAGCCCGGCCAGGTGCGCGCGCAGTTCCTCCAGCCCCTGACAGTGCTCCGCCAGGAAGGCGTGGTCCAGTACGGTCCCGGGATTCGCGGCCTCGGCGTCCAGGACCCGCTTGGAGATGGCCTGCAGCAGGGCCATGTCACCGCCAATACGGACCTGCAGGAACTGGTCAGCAATCTGCGTGCCGCGGCCCACGATTCCCTTGACCTTCTGCGGGTTCTTGTAGCGCATCAGCCCGGCTTCCGGCAGCGGGTTGACAGCCACAATGGCCGCACCGGCTTCCTTGGCCTCTTCCAGCGCCGTCAGCATCCTGGGGTGGTTGGTGCCGGGGTTCTGGCCCATGACGATGATCAGGTCCGCCTTGGCGAAGTCATCATAGGAGATGGTGGCCTTGCCGATGCCGATGGTCTGGCCCATGGCCCAGCCCGAGGATTCGTGGCACATGTTGGAGCAGTCCGGCAGGTTGTTGGTGCCGTAGGCACGGACGAACAGCTGGTACAGGAACGCAGCCTCATTGGAGGTCCGGCCGCTGGTGTAAAAGGTGGCCCGGTCCGGGCTGGGCAGGGACTTGAGCTTGTCCGCGATGATAGTGAAGGCCTGTTCCCAGCTGACCGGCCGGTAGTGGTCCTCCCCTGCAGGCTTGTGGACCGGCTCGGTGAGGCGCCCCTGCATCCCCAGCCAGTACTCGGACCGCTCCCGCAGCGCGCTCACCGGATGTTCGGCCCAGAATTCGGAGCCGATCACCACCGGGGTGGCTTCCCACGTGACGGCTTTGGCGCCGTTCTCGCAGAACTCGAAGGTCTTGCGGTGACCGGGGTCCGGCCACGCGCAGCTCATGCAGTCGAAGCCGTCTTTCTGGTTCAGCGCCAGGAGCGTCTTCCCTGCCCGGCCCGGCCCCATGTGCTTGATGGCAGGCTCGAGCGAGTGGTAGACGCCGGGGACGCCGGCGGCCCACGTCTTCGGATGGCCGGTGACTTCGATGTCAGCTTCGTTGGCCTCTTCAACCTGCGGGTTTTTGCGCGTCACGCTGGATCTCCTTGGTTCTTGCCGGGACCGCAGACACACCGGGATCACCGGCGGAACGGTCACTTTCCACACTTGTTCAGGGGACCCTGTAAGTCAAGGAAGACGCCCCGCCGCCGGAGACGGACATTCAGGACAGCGCACGACGGCGGCGGTCACGGCGCGCTAGGCTTGTCACCACGGCTGAAGCAAGCGGCCGCAGGAACCACCCGCCGGAGCCGTTATGTCCGAGAACCCTGCGCTCCGAGCGCTTGCCTCCTCTTCCTTCTCTTTGCCGCAACTGCGCGACGGCCAACTCGCCGGCATATCCGCCCTGGCCAGCGGCCGCGATGTCCTTGCGGTGATGCCCACCGGCTACGGCAAGTCAGCGATCTACCAGGTTGCAGCCCTTTACCTCAAACAGCAGACCGGGCGCCCCGTCGTCGTGGTTTCACCCCTGATCGCCCTGCAGGAGGACCAGCTGGACGGGCTGAACGAACGGCATGGTCCGGACACCGCAGCCGCCATCAATTCATCGCGCAGCGACGCTGAGGTGGACGCTGCCTGGCAACGGGCGGAGGATGGCCGCGCCGCTTTCCTCTTCCTCGCACCCGAACAGCTCGCCAAAGAGAAAACGCTGGAGCGGATCTCCGCCCTGGACATCGCCATGTTTGTGGTGGACGAGGCACACTGCGTCTCCTCCTGGGGTCATGATTTCCGGCCGGACTACCTGACCCTCGGTGCTGTCCGGGAGCGGCTGGGCAACCCTCCGGTGGCGGCCCTGACAGCCACCGCTTCGCCGCCGGTGCGCGAGGAGATCGTGAAACGGCTGGGCATGAGGGACCCCCTGGTGCTGGTCCGAGGCTTCGACCGGCCGAACATCAGCCTCGATGTGGTCCGCCACCACGAGGAAAAAGAAAAGTTCAGGGCCGTGCTGGCACAAGTGACTGCCCTCGCCGCGGAAGGCCCGGGCCTGGTGTATGCCGCCACCCGCAAGGACACCGAGAAATACGCGGCGAAGCTGGTGACGAACGGGCTCCGCGCGGAGGCGTATCACGCAGGCCGTGCGGCAGCTGACCGCGAACGCGTCCACGAGCAGTTCCTCGCCGACCAGCTGGACGTGGTGGTTGCCACCACCGCCTTCGGCATGGGGATCGACAAACCCAACGTCCGCTTCGTGGTCCATGCAGACATCCCGGAGTCCCTGGACGCGTACTACCAGGAGATCGGCCGGTCGGGGCGGGACGGGCGGCCGGCCTCCGCCATCCTCCATTACCGCTCAGAGGACCTGGGCCTGCGGAAGTTCTTCGGGACCCACTCCGCCGATCCGGATTCGCTCCTTGTCCTGCTGAAGGTCCTGCGGGCCGCCGGCGCTCCCGCTCCGAAAACTGCCGTGGCCGAGCTCACGGGGTTCCCGGCACGCCGGGTCACGGCCCTGGTGAACCAGCTCGAGGAGGTGGGCGCCGTCCGCACCGGCAAGCGCGGCATCCGGCTCATCTCCAAAGCCAAGCTTCCCGCAGTGGTGCGCGCCGCCGTCGAACGTTCCGAAGAGCGGCAGCGCGTGGACCAGTCCCGGCTGAACATGATGCGCGGCTACGCCGAGACGGACGGCTGCCGGCGCCAGTACCTGCTCGGCTACTTCGGCGAGGACTTCCCTGAGCCCTGCGGCAACTGCGATGCCTGCGCCGAATCGGCCGCGCGGCCGGAGCCCCGGCACCCGGAAGCAGTGAAGGAGGACGACGGCGGGACGGCCCCTGACACGGCCGGCCAGCCGTTCCCGCTCCAGACAGCCGTGGTCCACAAGGAGTGGGGACCTGGCCTGGTGATGCGGCACGAGGACGATGTCATCACCGTCCTCTTCGAGCGGGAGGGCTACAAGACCCTGTCCCGGACGGCCGTCCTGGAACATGGGCTGCTGAAGACGACCATCTAATAATGCGCAAATGCAGAAATAATGCATTTTGGATTGACGGATGCATGATCTCGGTCCTAGTCTGGAAACAATCTGCATGGCAGCGTTGCCACCGAAAGGACCCTCATGAATTACGCAAGTTTCCTCTCCCCCACCGGCTCCCCCACCTGGGGGGTCGTCATCGAGGGCCAGGCCCTTGACCTCGGCCCCACCGGCCTGAACCTTGCCCTCACACTCCGCGCCGCCGTCGAGCAGGGAATCTTCGGCGACCTCCCAGAAGCCTTCCGCACTGCCCCCGCCTACGCGGAAACCGACATTGAATTCCTCCCGGCCATCACGGATCCGGGCAAGATCATCTGCATCGGCGTGAACTACCGCAGCCACCAGGAGGAATCGGGCAAAACCGAGCAGAAGGCACCCACAGTCTTCACCCGGTTCGCCGACTCCCAGATGGGCCACCTCCAGGCCGCCCAGATGCCCGCCACCACCACGAAGTTCGACTACGAGGGTGAGATGGCGCTGGTCATAGGCAAGGAAGCCTTCCATGTTCCGGAGGATGACGCGTTCGACTACGTCGCCGGATATGCCGCCTATAACGACCTCAGCGTCCGGGACTGGCAGCTTGCCGCTTCCCAGTGGATCCCCGGCAAGAACTTTCCGGGCACCGGCGGCTTTGGCCCCTACCTCGTCCCGGCGGCGGACCTGGGTGACGTCAACAAGCTCACCCTGGAGACCCGGGTCAATGGTGAGATCCGGCAGAAAGCGTCCGTGTCCGACCTCTACTTCACCATCCCGCAGTTGATCGCGTACGTGACCGGCTTCACCCGCCTCTCTCCGGGCGACGTCATTGTCACCGGGACGCCGGGCGGCGTCGGCCTGTTCATGCAGCCGTCCGGCCTGCTGTCCGAAGGTGACGTGGTGGAGGTTGAGATCACCGGCCTCGGCACGTTGAAGAACACCGTAGAACTCGTCGCCTGACATGGACGCCATCATGCACACCGATGTGCTGGTAATTGGTGCCGGTCCCATCGGCCTGGCCACGGCGAACCTGCTGGCAGACCAGGGCGTAGAGGTGATGCTGGTGGAACGCCAAGGCGGCACCAGCGACGAGCCCCGGGCCATCAGCGTCACCGACGAAACCCTGCGTGTCATGCAGCAGATCGGCGTCATGGATGCCTTGGCACCGGAAATGCTGATGGATACCGGGGCCCGCTATTTCGGCCGCAGGGAACAGTTGCTCGCCGAGGTCCACCCTGCCAGCCCCCGCCTGGGCCAGCCGGGCAAGTCCCAGTTTGACCAGCCGGTCATGGAAAGACTCCTGCTCGACGCCGCCCTGAGCCGGCCCCTCATCGATGTCCGTTTCAACACCGAAGCGTTCCGGATTACGGACGCCCCCGGGCATGTGGACACGGTATTGATCGACGACGGCGGCAAGCGCACCGTCCGCTCGAAATGGGTAGTGGCCTGCGACGGCGGCCGCAGTCCTGTCCGTGCCCAGCTGGGCCTTCCCATGGAGGGTTCCACCCAGGTCCAGAAGTGGATCGTGGTGGACATCGTCAACAGCCCCGGCGAACCGGAACGCTTCTCCGAGTTCCACTGCAACGGGACGCGTCCCGTTGTGGTGGTCCCCGGTGTCAAAGGACGGCGCCGTTACGAGTTCATGCTTCTGCCCGGCGAGGACGCCAGTGAGGTCACGGCGCCGGACACCATCATCAGGCTCATCCAACCGTTCCAGCGCATTGCCGCAGAAGACATCCGCCGGGCCGCAGTGTATGTGGCCCACCAGCGGGTGGTCCTGAGCTACCGCATGGGCCATGTGCTCCTCGCGGGCGACTCAGCCCACATGATGCCGCCCTTCGCGGGCCAGGCACTGAACGCCGGAATCCGCGACGCCGCCAACCTCGCCTGGAAGGTCGCAGCGCATGTTAAGGGCACGGGAACCGACGCCCTGGTGGACACCTACCAGGCCGAACGGCGCCCACACGCCGTGGACATGGTCCGCCTGTCCCACCGGATCGGCAAAGTGGTGATGAGTACCCACCCGGTGCTCACCACACTCCGCGATGCCGGTATCACAGCCATGGGCGTGGTGCCCGCGGCAAAGGGGTGGCTTGCGGGGATGAAGTTCCTCAAACAGCCGCACTTCACCGAAGGCTGTGTGGCGCCTGCAGGCCCGGCCGTTCCCAAGGCTGCCGCCGCCCTGATCGGCCGGTCGCTGTCCCAACCGCTGGTCACGCCGGTTACTTCTGTTCACGGCGAGACGCCTGACGCCGTTCCGCTGGATACAGTCCTTGGCCCAGGCTGGGCGCTGCTGACGTTCCCTGCCGGGTCACGGAGCGCGGGGATGCAGATCCAGCAGCTGGGAGCCGATGTGGAGGAAACCGTGGAAGTCCGCGACGCCACGGGAGCCTTCGCAGCCCTCGCCGGCTCCGGCCTCACCCTGATTGTGCGGCCGGACCGTTATGTGGCTGCGACAGCAGCGCCTGGAGGGGTGGATGCTGCGCTGGAGTCACTGGCCCGCTACGTGCCGGATCTGGCCCGTGCAGTTATGCAGGTTCCGCAGCAGTAACCCAACCTTCCGAGCACAAAAAGGAGCATGGTGGCCACACCGGCCGCCATGCTCCTTTGCGTTTTCTCCCTGGCAGGAAACAACTCCACGCTTCGTCGGTGGGAGGTGGGCCACATGCGTCTGCCGGGCGTGATGCTTGGAGCGGCGGGCCGGCTACCGGACTAACGTGACGGCGCCAGTATGTACCAAGCCGTCTTCCTCGCCGGTGACAGAAGAAGGCCCCAGTTCCGAGATAATCGAACTGGGGCCTTCGCCGGGGCTTGGAGCTTGAAGGCTAAACCGCACCGCCGTGGCGGGCGATAACGACGCCTGCGAGTTCCTTGCCGAACTCCGTGTGCAGCCGGAGGGCTTCCGCTGCCCTGGCCTGGTCGCCATTCTTCAAGGCCGACGTGAGTTCCACGATGTGGCTGTGGTCCATCTTGCGGGCCCATTCCTCGCTGTTAAGGGCCTCCCGCCATACGGTACCGATTCCCAGCCGGCGGAACGCATCGGTGAGCTGCGCCGAGCCCGCCACGCTGACCAGCCGGTTGTGGTACTTCGCGTTGGTTTTCAGGAAACCGTCCAGTTCGTCCTTGCCGCCCCGGCGCAGCCGTGCCAGTTCTTCGGTCAGCCTGCTGAGCTCGGCAATGTCCTCCTCGGAGAACTTATCGAAATGGCTGGCCAGG
>NZ_QAIQ01000336.1 GCF_003061105.1 Arthrobacter sp. HMWF013 | reverse complement strand
ACCTGGGTGTCAGCGTCCTCTTCGCTGTTGCCACCATTGCCACACTTTTCGCCTGGTACGGGCTGGGAACCTGGCTGCCCAACCTCATGCAGCTTGCCGGCTACAACCTCGGCTCCGCCCTGACCTTCGCCCTGGCGCTGAACCTGGGGGCGGTAGCCGGATCAGTCATCACCGCCTGGGCCGGGACACGGTTCGGGCCGATCCCCACCGCGATCGCCGCAGCCGCCGTGGCCGCCGGAGCGCTGGTGGTCCTCGTGACCGGCCCGCCGGTCGGCATCGTCTACTTCATGCTGGTCCTCGCCGGCGTGGGAACCCACGGTACGCAGTGCCTCATCATCGCAGCTGTCGCCAGCCACTATCCCGGTCACCTCCGGGGGACGGCGCTCGGCTGGGCCCTGGGCACCGGCCGGATCGGCGCCGTCGCGGCACCCCAGGTCGGTGGACTCCTGCTGGCTGCCGGGCTGGGCGTCAATTCCAATTTCCTCGCCTTCGCCGGTGCAGCCGCCATAGCCGCGGTCCTGCTGGCCGCCGTCGGCCTCAAACTCAAGTCAAAAATATCTGAAGGAGTACACAATGTCTGAGCACGCCACGTCCACCGATGTCCTCGTCATCGGAGGGGGAATGGCCGGACTGGCCGGAGCCCTCGCGCTGCGTGAAAACGGCGCCAACGTCACCCTCGTGGAGCGGGCTCCCGAATTCGGCGAGGTGGGCGCAGGCCTCCAGATGGCCCCCAACGCCTCCCGCGTCCTGCAGCGCTGGGGCCTGCTGGAAAAGGCACTGGAAATCGGTGTGCAGCCCAAGCACCTGGTTTTCCGCGATGCCGTCACCGGCGAGGAACTGACGCGACAGACCCTGAACGGCGAATTCGCGGACCGCTACGGCGCACCCTACGTGGTGATCCACCGCAGCGACCTGCACCGGGTCCTGCTCGAGGGCTGTGAGGCTGCCGGCGTCACCCTCGTCAACGACGTGATGGTCGAGAGCGTTGAAACCGTGAACGGCCGCGGCGTGGCACACACCGCCGCCGGTGTGGACTACGAGGCCGACGTCGTCATCGGCGCCGACGGACTCAAGTCCACCCTCCGTCCGCTCGTGGCCAGCGACGAACCAGTCCCTTCCGCCTATGTCGCCTACCGCGGCACCGTGCCGATCACCGAAAACACGCCCAAGGCCGACCTCGAGGACGTCATCGTCTACCTCGGCCCGGATTGCCACCTCGTGCAGTACCCGCTGCGGAAGGGTGAGCTGCTTAACACGGTGGCGGTCTTCAAGTCGGCCTCATTCGAACGCGGCGAGGAACAGTACGGCGGAGTCGACGAGCTCGAAGCAGCCTACAAGGACTGCGTCCCGGCTGTTCAGGAAGCGCTCAAGAACCTCGCCACCGGCATCCGCTGGCCCATGTACGACCGCGACCCGATCGAGAACTGGGTCGCCGGCCGCATGGTGCTGATGGGCGACGCCGCACACCCGATGCTGCAGTACCTGGCGCAGGGCGCGTGCCAGGCCCTCGAGGACGCAGCCGTCCTCCAGGACACCACCAACGGAACCGTCTTCACCGAAACCGGCGTCAACCCCGAAGCCTGGGACGGTGCCATCGCCGAATTCAACAGCATCCGTGCCGCCCGCACGGCCCGTGTCCAGCGCACCGCGCGCGTCTGGGGCGAGTCATGGCACGTCTCGGGCCTTGCCCGCACGCTCCGCAACCTGCTGTTCAAGAGCCGGAAGGACAATGACTTCCAGTACAACGACTGGCTGTACGGCCAGGACCAGCCGGGCAGCCCCGCCCTCCGGGATGCGGTCAAGTCCACGGCCTCTGTCTAAGGTCTTCAGTCCTTGAGGAGTGGCGGCACGCAATGCAACGATTGATTGCGTGCAGCCACTCCTATGTTTAACGGCCGGCTCTCTGTCAGTGCCCGCTGACCTGAGGTGAACAACCGTGCGGAAGGTCACTCTGTACCTGGACGTCGACGGCGTGGTGTGCCCGTTCGGAGCAACCGGCCTGACGCCATGGGGTTCCGCCTGGCGCCTTGCCAACGCCGGGCTGCTGGAAGTGGCCTACGCACGTGAACTGGTTGACGGGCTGAACGGACTGGAAGGAGTGCCCGGCGTCCGGTGCGTCTGGCTCACCAGCTGGGAGGACATGGCCCCGCAGTATCTGTGCCCGGCCATCGGGCTCAATGCGGGGCAGTGGCCCTACCTCGCGGCAGAATCCGGGGGAACAGGGGCCGGCTGGTGGAAGCTTCGGGCCATCCAGGAGGACCTTGGCAGGTCCGGGGCTGATGCCCTGGTCTGGATCGATGACCAGCTCAACTACGAGCAGGAGGCCCAGGCCTGGGCGGGGATCCTGGGCCGCCGCATCATGCTGGTCTCGCCGGATCCCCGCCGCGGCATCTCGCCCGGCGAATGGGCGGCTGTCAGGACCTTTCTTGAACGGCCGGTGTTTTGACCTGCCACGGCTGGCGCGTACGATCGATGAGGTTTCAGGCCGCTCCCGGTAAACATCTCCAGTCCTTTTCCATGAACGGCTGGTGAATTATGCTGACCGAAGCGGCCAGGGGAGAAACTGCCGAACGTCGACTCTGCAGATTGGGCAACAGGTGGATATCACCTTAATGGTGGCGCTGGTCATCGCACTGGCACTATTTTTCGACTTCACGAATGGCTTCCATGACACAGCCAATGCGATGGCCACGCCTATCGCCACCGGAGCCATCAAGCCGAAGACCGCTGTGACCCTCGCCGCCGTCCTGAACCTGGTGGGCGCGTTCCTGTCCACGGAGGTGGCCAAGACCGTTTCCGGCGGCATCATCAAGGAAGGGACGGACGGCGTACAGATCACTCCGGAGATCATTTTTGCGGGTTTGATGGGCGCCATCCTCTGGAACATGATCACCTGGCTCAAGGGCCTGCCGTCCAGTTCGTCCCACGCCCTGTTCGGTGGCCTGATAGGTGCCGCCATCGCCGGCATCGGCTTCAACTCGATTAACCTGGAGACCCTCCTCCAGAAAGTCATCCTTCCCGCCATTTTTGCCCCCCTCATTGCCGGCATTGTGGCGTATATCTGTACGCGGCTCGCCTACGCCCTGACAGCCCGCCACGACCCCGAAACCGGCAGCAAGCTGACGCAGAGGCGCGGCGGCTTCCGGACGGGCCAGATCTTCACATCCAGCCTCGTGGCGCTGGCCCACGGCACGAACGACGCTCAGAAGACCATGGGCATCATCACCCTGGTCCTGATCGCCGCCGGCACGCAGGCACCCGGATCCGGACCGCAGTTCTGGGTCATCGCCGCGTGCGCCCTGGCCATTGCGGTGGGCACCTACTCCGGCGGCTGGCGCATTATCCGGACCATGGGGTCCGGCCTGACCGAGGTCAAGCCCGCGCAGGGTTTCGCGGCAGAGACCAGCACCGCCTCGGCCATCCTGGCGTCCTCCCACCTGGGCTTCGCCCTGTCCACGACGCAGGTGGCCTCAGGATCGGTTATCGGGTCCGGCATGGGCCGAAAGGGCACCACAGTGCGCTGGAGCATGGTGGGCAAGATCGCCATCGGCTGGCTGTTCACCCTGCCCGCCGCCGGCATTGTCGGGGCGCTGACCGCGCTGCTGGTGAAGACCGGCGTCGTGGGAGTGGTGATTGCCGCCGTCGCCGGCACTGCCGCTGTGCTGTTCATGTTCTTTTACTCCCGCAAGTCCCACGTGGGCCACCACAACGCGGTGGAGGTCGAGGAAGCCGGCCAGGCAGTCCGCTTCGCCAAGAAGAAAGCCCTCGCCCGGGCCCGTGCCAGGGCCAACGACCAGAAGGATGCACAGCGATGAAGTGGTTGGAACTGGTGACCGTTGGCGGGGCCACCCTGGTGGCCGCCGTGACAGTGGTGGTCCTGTATTCACTGGGCGTCCGGCTGACTGCCATCGCGGGAGACGCCGAGCAGGCATCACCCAGGCTCAAACGATCGCTGGCCTACGCCTGCTTCGGTTTCTGCGGGCTCGCCGTCCTGTTCGGGCTGTACCTGATCATTCCGTACTTCTCCAGCTAGCCGCCCATGGCTAGGCTGGTTCCATGTCCAGGACCCAGTACTTCGTGGCCGCCTCCCTAGACGGCTTTATCGCCACCTCCAAGGACGATCTTGGCTGGCTGTTGCAGTTCGACGGCTTCGAAGGCGGCAAGGAAAGCTACGACACCTTCATGGAAGGGGTCGGCTGCATCGTGATGGGCGGGGAGACCTACGCGTGGCTGATGGAGCACGAGCCGGACAACTGGCCCTATCCCGGCACACCCTGCTACGTCTTCACCCGCCACGAGCACAGTGCTCCTGCGGGCTCAGACATTACGTTCGTGCGCGGCGACGTCCGGGAATTCATCCAGGACTTCAAGGACGACGCCGCCGGCAAGAACGTCTGGGTGGTGGGCGGCGGCAACCTGGCCGCCCAGTTCGCTGACGCCGGACTCCTCGACGACCTCATCCTGTCCGTCATCCCTGTGGTGCTCGGGGACGGCAAGAGGCTGCTGCCGCTGGAAGGCCCGACGCCGCCGCTGGAGCTGACAGCGTCCCGCACCATGGGGCGGGGGATCGTGGAGCTGCGGTACCGGCTCGTTGCAGGCGGTGACGGGCCCTAAGCCGGCCTAGGCGCCGGCGTCCGGCTCCCGGTTGTCACGGAGCATGTTGGTGATCCTTGCGGTGGAGAGCTTGCGGCCCTCCTCGTCGGTCATGACCACTTCGTGCGTTGCCAGCGTCCGTCCCAGATGGATGGCCGTGCAGGTTCCCGTCACGGTTCCGGCAGCGATGGACCGGTGATGCGTGGCGTTGACCTCAATCCCCACTGCGTGGCGGCCCGGGCCGGCGTGCATTCCGGAGGCGAAGGAACCCAGCGTCTCGGCGAGCACCACATGGGCGCCGCCGTGCAGGATGCCCGCCACCTGGGTGTTGCCTTCCACCGGCATGGTGGCAACCGTCCGTTCGGGGCTCATCTCCAGGAAGTGGATCCCCATTTTCACCACCAGCGCGCCGATGCCCATCTGGCCCAGCCACCCGTGGAGGTGTTCCGGGATGCCTGCTGTGACCAACTCTTCAGTGAAGGGGCCGGGCGTGAAATTGTCCATCATGGGAACTAGGCTGGCACCTGTGAGTGAAACTACCAAACTGGCCCCGTTACCGTCCTCCACCGATGCCTTGAAGGACAGGTCAGCAACTGAAGTCCCCGTAGTGCCCGCCACCGGCCGGCCCCGCCTCCTGGTGCTGGATGGCCACTCGATGGCATTCCGGGCGTTCTTCGCGTTGCCTGCGGACAAGTTCTCCACCGCAAACGGCCAGCACACCAACGCCATCCACGGCTTCACCTCCATGCTCATCAACCTGATCAAGGAGCAGCAGCCCACCCACGTCGCCGTCGCCTTTGACGTCTCGGATGACACCACGCACCGCAAGGCCGAGTACAGCGATTACAAGGGCGGCCGCAACGAA
>NZ_QAIQ01000335.1 GCF_003061105.1 Arthrobacter sp. HMWF013 | reverse complement strand
TCATTCCGCATTGTCAGCCGAAAGCGGCGCCGCACTGGGTGCGGCGCCGCCGGCAGGCTTTCGCCCAGGGTCACCTTAACCCCAACGCGGGGTCACTTTCGGCCCGTAAAACGCCCGGGATTGGGCCGGGAGTGACCCCGCGTTGCCAGGTCGGGTCGCCGGGTCAGGCTCCGATGATGTTGTACTCAGGGCCGAACGGGAACTTGGTGATGTTCTCCGCGCCGTCCTCGCCGACCACCAGGATGTCGTGTTCGCGGTAGCCGCCGGCGCCCGGCTGGCCGTCCATGACGGTGATCATCGGTTCCATGGAGACCACCATGCCCGGCTCCAGGACCGTGTCGATGTCTTCGCGGAGTTCCAGCCCGGCTTCCCGGCCGTAGTAGTGGCTCAGGACGCCGAAGGAGTGTCCGTAGCCGAACGTCCGGTTGGCCAGCAGCCCGTGACCAACGTAGATCTCGTTGAGCTCGGCCGCGATGTCCTTGCAGACCGCACCGGGCTTGATGAGTTCCAGGCCACGCTTGTGGACCTCAACGTTGATGTTCCACAGCTCCAGGGAGCGGGCGTCCGGTTCGCCGTAGAACAGGGTGCGTTCCAGGGCGGTGTAGTAGCCGGAGGTCATGGGGAAGCAGTTCAGGGACAGGATGTCGTGTTCCTGGATCTTGCGGGTGGTTGCCCAGTTGTGGGCGCCGTCGGTGTTGATGCCGGACTGGAACCACACCCAGGTGTCGCGGATTTCGGAGTTCGGGAAGGTCCGTGCGATTTCGTGGACCATGGCCTCGGTGCCGATCAGGGCCACCTCGTACTCGGTGATCCCGGCGGTGATGGCGTTACGGATGGCTTCGCCGCCCAGGTCACCGATCCGTGCGCCGTGCTTGATGACCTCGATTTCCTCGGCGGACTTGATCATGCGCTGGCGCATGGCGGCCTGGGCCACGTCCACCAGGGTTGCCGACGGGAAAGCTGCCTGGATCTTGTTGCGGTTGTCCAGCGGCAGCGAGTCATCCTCGACGCCCAGGCGGCGCGGGTTGATGCCGCGGGTGCGCAGGACTTCCTGGATGGCGAAGATGTAGTTGTCCCGGCGCCAGTCCGTGTAGATGATGTTGTCGCCGTAGCTGCGGCGCCAGGGCATCCCGGCGTCAATGTTGGCGGTGACGGTGACGTTATCATCCTTGGTGACCACCATGGCGTAGGAACGGCCGAAGGTGGTGAACAGGAAGTCGGAGTAGTACTTGATGGAGTGGTAGCTGGTCAGGACGACGGCGTCGAGTTCCTTCTCGGCCATGATGCGGCGCAGGCCGGCGAGGCGCCGCTCAAATTCGGTGTCTGAGAACGTGAGGCTGACTTTCTCGCCGTTTTTCAGGAACTTGACCCGTTCCAGTTCGGCGACGGACGTTGCGTTCTCGGATGCTGTGGTGGTCATGGTGGTGGTGCCTTTCTTGAGTGCAGTTACTTGAGGAGGGAAGCAGGGAAAAATTGCGGGCTATTCGTGGCGCAGCGGTTCTTTGCAGGTCTCCCTGGAAAGCGCCACGGCGATCAGGGAAATGATTGCCGCGCCCACCAGGTAAAAGGCCGGCGCCAGATCGTTGGCGGTAGCGGCGATCAGGAGCGTTGCCATAAATGGCGCGGTGCCTCCGAAAAGCGCGTTGGAGAGATTGAAGCTGACCGCGAAGCCGCTGTAGCGGACCCGGGTGGGGAACATTTCGGCCAGGAAGCTGGGGAGCGTCCCGTCATTGAGGGTGAGCATGGCTCCCAGCAGGATCTGGACCAGGACGATGACCAGGAAGTTGCCGGTTCCCAGCAGCGCGAAGGCCGGCACTGTCAGCACGATGAAGGCAACAGAGGCGCTGATGAGCACCTTCTTGCGGCCGTACCGGTCCGAGAGCATCCCGGTCAGGAAGATGAACCCGATGTAGGTGATCAGCGCGATGGTGGTGGCCAGGAATGATTCGGTTTCGCCCAGTCCCAGTTCGGAGGACAGGTAGGTGGGCATGTAGCTGAGAATCACGTAGAACCCGACGGCGTTGAGCAGCACGGCTCCGACAGCCTGCAGCAGCTGGCGCCAGTGGTTCTTGAACAGGCTTGACACAGGCGCTTTGACGGCCTGATCCTCCTTCGCCAGTTCGAGGAACACCGGGGTGTCTTCGAGCTTGGTCCGGATATAGCGTCCGATCAGGCCCATCGGGGCGGCCAGCAGGAACGGCAGGCGCCAGCCCCAGCTCTGCATCGCATCGGAGGTCAGCAGGACGGTCAGGAGGCCCGCGATCAGGGAGCCCAGGAGCAGGCCCGCAGCGGTACTGGCCGGAACCACCGCTGCGTACAGGCCGCGCTTGTTGGCCGGTGCGTACTCGACGAGGAAGGCCGAGGCTCCGGCATATTCGCCGGAGGCCGAGAATCCCTGGACAACCCGGATGATCAGCAGCAGGACCGGAGCCCAGATGCCGATCGTGTCGTAGCCGGGGATGAGTGCGATGCAGAAGGTCGCTCCGGACATGATCAGAATGGACAGCGACAGAGCCGTCCGCCGGCCTACCCTGTCACCGATGTGGCCCCAGACGAACCCGCCGAGCGGTCGGACCAGGAACGAAATGGCGAACAGGGCGAAGGTCAGCAGAAGCCCGGTCTGGGGATCTGATTCAGGGAAAAAGACTGTGGCGATCGTGACGGCCAGGTAGCCGTAAACGGCGTAATCAAACCATTCAACGAAGTTGCCGATGAAGCTTGCCGCGATGACCCTGCGGCGGGTTTCTTTGCTGACACCGTTGTCAGCAGGCGCAAAGTTCTGGCCGCTCATGGTGCTACGGCCTGCCCGGGTTCCGTCATGGGTTTCATGGGGTCCGTGGCCGGGTCCTCCAGCAAGAGCTGGAGAGGAAGTTTCGTTACTCATGTATCCACCAAGTTGTGTTGGGGTTGCAATCAGCGCAACGCTGTTGCATCAGACTAGGGGTGATTTGTAACACAGTCAAGGCCTGCAGGTTTCCGGCTTGTGAACACACAGGTGGCGGTTAGGGCTACCTGAAGGTAGGGTGTGGCCTCATGGCCGGGCCAGCGTGAGTTGCAGCAGGAGCGATTGTGTTGCACAGTGGGCAGCACTATCGTTCACGCCTCATCCGACGTCAGCGGCGTAGAACTTCCGCGTTCTATTGACTCGGCCTGCACTGGCTGACATATTTCGAATACGCGCACTGCGCGTCGTGTTGTGTAATGCGCAATGAGAAATCCCCTCGGTCCGCGGGTCTCCGGACCCCAGGAAAGGAACACCGCCAGATGGTTCACAAGGTCAAGGCAGTAATCGCCAAGGAAAAGAACGCTCCGGTTTCGGTGGAAACCATCCTGGTGCCGGATCCGGGCCCGGGCGAGGCGCTGGTGGACATCCTCACCTGCGGGGTCTGCCACACCGATCTCCACTACAAGCAGGGCGGCATCACGGACGATTTCCCCATCCTGCTCGGCCATGAGGCCACCGGTGTGGTCAGCGCCGTCGGTCCCGGCGTCACCGAGGTGTCCCCCGGGGACCGGGTGATCCTGAACTGGCGCGCCGTATGCGGCGAATGCCGGGCGTGTGCCAAGGGCCAGCCGCAGTATTGCTTCAACACCCACAACGCCACCCAGAAGATGACGCTTGAGGACGGCACGGAACTCTCCCCCGCACTGGGCATCGGCGCGTTCGCCGAAAAGACCCTCGTCGCCGCCGGCCAGTGCACCAAAATTGACGACGACGTCGATGCCGCCGCCGTCGGCCTGCTCGGCTGCGGCGTCATGGCCGGCATCGGAGCCGCGATCAACACCGGTGAGGTCAAGCGCGGCGAATCCGTAGCCGTGATCGGCTGCGGCGGCGTGGGCATCGCAGCTATCGCCGGCGCCAAGCTGGCCGGGGCCACCACCATCATCGCGGTGGACATCGACGCCAACAAAGTCGCCATGGCCGCTTCCCTGGGAGCCACCCACGGAGTGGATTCCAGCAAGGAAGATCCCATCGAGGCCATCCGGGCCCTCACGGGCGGCAACGGAGCGGACGTGGTGATTGACGCCGTCGGACGCCCCGAAACGTACAAGCAGGCGTTCTACGCCCGCGATCTGGCCGGCCGCGTGGTCCTGGTGGGCGTCCCGACGCCGGATATGAAGCTCGAACTGCCGCTGCTGGACGTCTTCGGCCGCGGCGGTTCGCTGAAGTCCTCCTGGTACGGCGACTGCCTGCCCTCCCGCGACTTCCCGATGCTGGT
>NZ_QAIQ01000334.1 GCF_003061105.1 Arthrobacter sp. HMWF013 | reverse complement strand
GTGTACAGCCTGTTCAGGCACAAGGCTCCACACGGCACGGCCCTCTGGGGGGTTGCCTTCTTTTCGGCTTTTCCCGTATCCGCCATTCTCCAGGTGCCTTACGCGGAGCCGCTGACCGTATTCCTGCTCGCTACAGCGTTACTCCTGATCATCAGGCACCGTTACGTCTGGGCTATTCCGGTGGTAATTCTGTTGTGCCTTTCACGCCCGGTTGGGGTTCCCTTCGCGATGATGCTGGGACTTCTTTTTGTTGTCCGGCTGGTGGCACGGGTCCGCGGTAGTGAGCCGGAACCAAACCCTGGCCTTCGTGAGCTGGCATCGTTGGCCGGCCTCACC
Source organism: Arthrobacter sp. HMWF013 (assembly GCF_003061105.1). GTDB lineage: Bacteria > Actinomycetota > Actinomycetes > Actinomycetales > Micrococcaceae > Arthrobacter. The sequence continues at coordinate 11,067 of NZ_QAIQ01000334.1, read as the reverse complement.
GCTGTGGGCGGGGCCTCCGCCTTGCTCTGGCCGGCAGCGGCCTGGTTGGCAACCGGCGACATCGAGGCGTATACCAAGACCGAAACGGTGTGGCGCGGGCACGACCTCGTGCTATTCAAGCCGTGGTTCGATACCGGAATCGACCTCTTCGGGCCGGTCCTGGGAATAGTGGCCCCATTTGTCTTTGCCGCTCTTTTCGGACTCATGCTGTTTACTCCGGCTGTGGTCAGGCTCGGCGTCGAGCTCCGGCTGTGGTGTGCCTGCTACATGGGCTATCTCCTCCTTTTCCTGCACCCGCAGACCAGCACCTTCCGAATGCTGTTGCCCCTTTTTCCGTTGGCTCTCGGCGCCGCACTCCTGTCCCGTTCCCGCGCCTACCGCGGGACGGTTATTACAATGTTTGTCCTGCTCCAGATCGTTTGGATTGTCTGGCTGTGGGCGTGGGCCCAATTGCCGGGGGGCGGTGATTATCCACCGTGATCCCTGGCGCCGACAGGCCGGCCATTCGGAGAATGCGACGCGGCCGGAAATGTCCATCGATTAGCTACGTACGGGTAATTACGGGATAATAGTTAGTAAGCAAGGACAAAATCATTCAGAAATGTTCGGCCATGGCGGCATCAGTACGTGCCGCCATAGCGGCTTGATATGACCACGCGGACACAGCCCGCCCGGGCTGGAATGTCCTGGGACTAAATGGAGGGGAAATTCCTCATGGCGGCTATGAAACCACGCACCGGCGACGGCCCTATGGAAGTCACCAAAGAGGGCCGCAGCCTGATCATGCGCGTTCCGCTCGAAGGCGGCGGACGCCTTGTGGTCGAACTTAACGCGGCGGAAGCGGCAAACCTCAAGGAATGCCTCGTAGGCGTTACCGAATAATCTTCCGACGTGACAGGGCCCGCAGCTTGCAAGCTGCGGGCCCTGTCACGTTTCTACTTCTTGACCGCTACCAACAGTCCGTCGCCGGTGGGCAGCATCGCCGAAGCCAGGCGGTCGTCGTCGCGGATGGCCTTGCCCACCTGGCGGAGAATCACAGTGTTGGCGTCCCGGGCAGCGGGATTGGCGACGCGGTCTTTGTCCAAGGCGTCATTGATGATCAGGAGGCCGCCGGTCTTCAGGAGCCGGATCCCCTGTTCCACGTAGCCGGGCAGCCCGGGCTTGTCAGCGTCGACAAACACGAGGTCATAAGCGGCGTCGGTCAGGCGCGGCAGCACATCGCCTGCACGTCCGGAGATGGTACGGGTGCGGTTGGCCGGACTCCCGGCTTCGGAAAATGCCTCCCGGGCGGCCTTAAGGTGCTCCACATCGACGTCGATGGTGGTCAGCACGGCCTGCGGGCCCAGGCCCCGCAGGATGCACACTCCGGAAACTCCGGCCCCGGTTCCGATTTCGACGGCGGTCTGGGCTTTGGAGCCGGCGGCAAGCACCGTGAGGACCGCGCCGACTCCCTGGCCGATGGGCGTCACGCCCAGCTCGAAGGAGCGTTCCCTCGCCCGAAGCATGACCTCATCCTCTGCGGGCAGATCTTCTGCATAGGACCAGCTCGTGGACTTGTCGGCGCTCATGGGGGATTCGCTTTCTGGGCGGCAGGGGAGTGTTGAATACAGCCTACTGTGTCCGCGCGTACCATCCGCGGAGGGCAACCTGTTGCGCCTTTGGCTGAAAACAACCCCGGTCAGGTAATTCCCAGCCAATTTTGAAATGATTAGTATCCGGTCATCCGCAAGGCGGCCGGCGCCGAATCAGTGATGACAAGTATCCGGGCGTCAGCAAATGCACGAGGGGAGTGGACGATGTCAGCATCAGGCGTGGCAATTGTCCCTGCAACACAAGATACCGCCGCCGATTGGGTCAGACCCACGTGGGAAGAAGTGGTGGCCAACCACTCCGCCAAGGTCTACCGGCTTGCCTACCGTCTGACGGGCAACAAGTTCGACGCCGAGGACCTCACCCAGGAAGTGTTCGTCCGTGTTTTCCGCTCGCTTGAGAACTTCAAGCCCGGCACCCTCGATGGCTGGCTGCACCGCATCACCACCAACCTGTTCCTGGACCAGGCCCGCAGGAAGAGCCGCATCCGGTTCGACGCACTGGCAGAAGACGCAGAATCCCGGATTCCCGGGCGTGAGCCCGGACCGGAGCAGAGCTTCGAGCTGAACAACCTCGACCTCGATGTCCAGGCTGCCCTGGAGGAGCTGCCGCCGGACTTCCGCGCCGCCGTCGTCCTCTGTGATCTGGAAGGCCTGTCCTACGACGAAGTTGCAGCCGCCCTTGGCGTGAAACTGGGAACAGTACGTTCCCGCATCCACCGGGGCCGCACCATGCTTCGCGAAAAACTGGCTCACCGTGACCCACGTCCGCAGCAGGGCCGGAAGCCGAAGCTCTCGCTTCCACGCATCGCCGGCATCCTCTGATCGGCACCATGACGCCCCAAAACCCCTTTGGCCGCCGGCATCACCGTGGCGCCGAGCACGTGCGCAGCTGCACAGAGTGTGCCGCAACCATAAGTCGCGAACGCCAGTACCTTGAACGGCTCAGGGGTGCGGCTGTGCCCCCGGCCAGCGAGGACCTGACTGCGCGTCTGCTGTCCAGAACTGAACTGCTCGCAGCCGCCCCGGAGCCCGCCACGGGCCAGCACCCTGCTGCCAGGATCCTGGCCCTGACCGCTGGCGGAACCGCCGCCGCGGCCGGAATCCTGGCCATCAGTGCCTTTGCGCTGGCCGGGGACAGCCTTCCCCTGGCCGGGACCGCAATGAACGGCAACCTGGTCCAGCACACTTCGCAGTTGCCGGCTGACGGCAGGGAGCTCAGTGAGCCCCAGTTGTCCGCCCTCCGCTCCGAGGGCTGGGTCTGTCCGGGGCTGGAATCCCTGGGTTTCCACGTCCAGACCGCCAAAGCGGTGACCCTCAACGGCCGGCCGGCGGTGGAGATGCACCTGTCGGACGGACAGCACTACGCCACTGTCGTGGAACAGCACTCCACGGAGCCTGGCCGGAGGGTGGGGGAACTGCTGGTCACCAGCGGTGCTCCGTGGACGGCCACGTATGAGACGGCCGCCGGTACGTTCCTGGTGACCTCCGATCTCCCGGCTGACCAGGCCGACGACGCCGTTCCATTGCTCCAGGGTCTCAGTGAGGCGGCGGTCGAGGGCATCAATACGGTCGTCAGTGTTGAGCCTGCTCCCGCGCAAGCCGCGGCTGACGATTCCCCTGCTGCCCGGATGGAGCGGGGAATCCGTAAAATCGGAGAAATGCTGGGGCCCTGATCCAGGCAGGTTCCACGGCCAGTGGGCAGGAATCGTCAGTGGGGCTCCGGAGAGGGTAATCTTCCTAAAGTGTTTGGTATCAACGGCCCGGAGTTCTTCCTTCTGCTGCTCATCGGCATCCTGGTGATCGGCCCCCAAAGGCTGCCCGAATACACCCAGAAACTCGCGAATCTGGTGAAGGAAGTCCGCCGCATGGCTTCGGGTGCGCGTGAGCAGATCAAGGAAGAAGTGGGGATCGACATCGATGATGTCGACTGGAAGAAATATGATCCCCGCCAGTACGATCCGCGGCGCATCATCAAGGAAGCTCTCCTTGATGACGACACGAAGCCTGTCAGTTCCGGGGCGCCTGCAGCTGTTGCGGCTGTCTCCGGTGCGGCCGTTGTTGCCGCGGGCGGAGCCGCAGCAGCTTCCGCCCGTCCTGAAAGGGTTGTCCAGGTCCTGCCCCCGGGCGAGGCGGCACCTTTCGACACCGAAGCCACCTAAGCCGGACGCTCAGCGCGGCTGCAGGCCCAGCTTAATCCCTGTCAGGCCACGAGGCCTCGCCGCCAATTTGCCCGCTATTGCCGTGAGCGCGATGGCCGCGGGGGTTTCCGGCCGGCCAAGCACGATGGGCATTCCGGCGTCGCCGCCCTCCCGCAGGAGGATGTCAAGCGGAATCCCGCCCAGAAGCGGAACGTCGGTGCCCACCGTAGCCGTGAGCCGTTCGGCGAGAACCGCTCCGCCGCCGCTTCCGAACAGAGCCATTCTGCCGCCGTCGGGCATCTCCAGATACGACATGTTCTCGATGATGCCGGCCACCGACTGCCCCGTTTGAGTCGCGATCGCTCCTGCGCGCTCGGCGACGTCGGCTGCCGCAGCCTGCGGCGTCGTGACCACCAGGATCTCAGCCTTGGGGAGCAGTTGGGCGACCGAAATTGCTATATCGCCGGTGCCGGGCGGAAGGTCAAGGAAGAGGGCGTCGAGGTCACCGAAGTAGACGTCGGTCAGGAACTGTTCCAGGGCTCGGTGGAGCATGGGCCCGCGCCAGGCGACGGGCTGGTTCCCGGTCACGAACATGCCGATGGAGATGACTTTGACGCCGTACGCGACCGGGGGCAGGATCATGTCATCCACGCGGGTGGGCGCCTGCGTGATGCCCATCAGGGCAGGGACTGAGAAGCCGTAGACGTCTGCGTCGACGATGCCCACGCGCAGGCCCTGGGCTGCGAGGGCGCAGGCCAGGTTCACAGTGACGGAGGACTTGCCGACGCCGCCTTTTCCGCTGGCCACAGCGAAAACCTTGGTGAGCGAGCCCGGCTGGTTAAAGGGAATCCCGCGCTGGCCGCCGGCGCCGCGGAGCTGTTCCTTCAGGGCATCCCGCTGCGCCTGATTCATCACTTTCAGTTCAACCTCGACGGCGGTCACTCCGGGAACTGCGGACAGCGCCTTTTCGGAGTCCGCCGTGATGGTGTCTTTCAAAGGGCAGCCGGCGATGGTGAGCAGGACCGCCAACCTGACGTGGCCGGCGTCGGAAATCCGCACCGAATCCACCATTCCAAGTTCCGTGATGGGGCGGCGCAGCTCGGGATCGATCACGGTTGCCAGGGCAGCGTGGACTGACTGCTCCAAGGTGGGACTCATTCGTGCAGGGCTCAGCTTTCGGGGATAGGGGGTTGCTGTGGGGCGCCGGGATCCTTCTTGACCTGATCCCTGCGGGCCGGTTCTGTGAGGGCTGCGTCCTTGACGGCGGCGTCCACGGGGCTCTCTTCCCGGTAGGCGGCGTGGCTCGGTTTCACCTTGGGAATCTGCTGCGTGCGGGGGTTCCGCTGTTTGTCGCGCTTGTCCTTGAGCCTCTCCTTGACCTTCTCACGCGGGGACTCGTGGCTGCCTGCGCCGGCAGGGTCGTGCGTCCGCAGCTCCTCCTGAGCCTCCAGCAGATCCTCAAGGAGCGAGCGAAGTTCCGCCCGTACATAATCTCTGGTGGCCACTTCGCGCAGGGCGATCCGCAGCGATGCCAGCTCCCTGGTGAGGTACTCAGTGTCCGAAAGGTTCCGCTCAGCGCGCTGCCGGTCCTGTTGGAGTGACACGCGGTCGCGGTCGTCCTGCCGGTTCTGGGCCAGCAGCAGAAGAGGGGCCGCGTAGGAGGCCTGCAACGAGAGCATCAGTGTCAGCAGCGTGTAGCCGAGGAGCCGGGAGTCGAACTGCCACTCCTGCGGTGCCCACGTGTTCCACACCAGCCAGACCACAACGAACACCGTCATGTACACCAGGAACTGCGGGGTACCCATGAACCGGGCGAAGCCCTCGGTGGCGTGGCCGAACGCGTCCGGATCAGGCGAGAACTTGGGCAGGATGCGCTGGCGGCCGCTCAGGGGCGTGTCCAGCCCACCTTTGTCCGCGTTCTTGGCCGGTGTCCGCCGGCCCGGATTCTTCGGAGCGCCGCTATCAGCCAATGCGGCCTCCCAGCTTTCTTATTGGGGCTTCGCCATCATAGGCACGCCAGTCATCCGGCAACAGATGATCCAAAACGTCATCAACAGTCACCGCCCCCACAAGCCGGCCGGCATCGTTGACCACAGGCAGGGAATTCAGGTTGTAGGTTGCCAGGGTGCGGGCCACTTCACTGATGTGGGCCTGGTCCGACAACGGTTCAAGGTTCTTGTCCACGAGGTTGCCCAGGGGCTCGAACGGGGGGAACCGCAGGAGCTGCTGGATGTGGACCACGCCAAGGAAGCGGCCGGTGGGGGTTTCCAGCGGTGGCCGGGCGATGAAGATCGACGATGCCAGGGCAGGGGAGAGCTCCTCGCGCCGGACGTGTGCCAGTGCTTCGGCCACGGTGGCTTCCGGAGGCAGGATGACCGGAACCGGGGTCATCAGGCCGCCCGCGGTGTCCTCGTCGTATTCGAGCAGCCGCCTCACGTCCTCGGCGCCCTCGGGTTCCATCAGCTGCAGCAGTTCTTCCGCCTGTGCGGAGGGAAGCTCACCGAGGAGGTCCGCGGCGTCGTCCGGGTCCATCTCCTCCAGGACGTCCGCCGCGCGCTGGACGTCAAGGGCTGAGAGGATTTCCACCTGGTCGTCTTCGGGAAGCTCCTGGAGGACATCGGCCAGCCGTTCATCCTGGAGCTCGCTGGCAACTTCGAAGCGGCGTTTGTCGCTCATTTCCTGCAGCGCCTCGGCGAAGTCAGCGGGTTTGAGGTCCTCATGGGTGGCCACGAACTGGGTGGCGGCCTGCGGTTCGGTGCGCGCACCCTGCAGGGCGTCGGCCCAGTCGATGATCAGGGTCTCGTTGCGGCGCAGGCGGCTGAGCGGGGACAGGGAATGTCCACGGCGCACAAACAGTTTGCTGACGAACCAGTCGCGGGAGCGGTGCTGGTCCATGGCGATGTCTTCAATCGTGGCGTCGCCGCTGCCGTCCCTGAGGGTGACCCGGCGGTCGAACATTTCGGCGACCACAAGGGTCTCCGCACCGCGCTGCTCGAAGCGCCGCAGGTTCACCAGTCCGGTGCAGATGATCTGCGTCTGGTCGATCGAAGTAATGCGGGTCATGGGCACAAACACACGCTTTTTGCCGGGAACTTCGACGACGATGCCCACCACGTGCGGGGCGCCGCGGGTGCCGCGAGAGAGCACAACAACATCACGCAGCCGGCCCAGCCGGTCACCGAGGGGATCGAAGACGTCCAGACCCAGGAGGCGCGCCACAAAGACGCGTGTAGGAGTTGTACTCACCTCTACAGGCTACCGAGTCTGCTCACTTTTAGCTGAATTACAGGCGGCACACATCCATATGGGCAAGAATGGACGTATGTCAAACATTTTTGGTGCTCCCAAGGCCGGCGGCCCCAATGCGCCGGACGACGCCCGGACGGTTCCCTCCGGTGACACCGTCGGTTCGTATAACTCCTACCTGGATGCGCAGAAGGCGGTGGACTACCTTGCCGATCAGCAGTTCCCGGTCCACATGGTCTCCATTGTGGGCAACGAACTGAAGATGGTGGAGCGGGTGACCGGCCGCCTCAGCTACCCCCGGGTGGCCCTCTCCGGTGCGCTCAGCGGCATGTGGTTCGGCCTTTTTGTTGGCGTGATGCTGTCCTTCTTCGCCCCGTCCCCGGGCTATTTTTCCATCCTGGCATCCGTGCTGATGGGTGCAGCCTTCTTTATGCTCTTCGGCATTGTTACCTACGCGATGCAGCGTGGGAAGCGCGATTTCACGTCCACGAGCCAGGTGGTGGCCACCAACTACGACGTCGTGGTCTCACCGGAAGCCGCCCATGAGGCGCGCCGGCTCCTGCAGCAGTTGCCGATGACCCGCTCCGATGCGGCAACCGGTGCCTACCGTGCACAGGGTTACCAGAACCAGCCCTACGGCCAGCCTGGCCAGCCCGGCCAGCAGGACACACAGGGCCAGCCCGGCAGTCAGGGCCAGCCCGGTCCCCAGCAGGGCCAGGCACCTGTCCGCCCCGCCAGTTGGAACGATCCCTACGGGCAGCACGGTGCCAGTAGCCCCGCTGCCGGAGAATCCGGGCAGCAGCCTGTCCAGCAGGAGGGTGCTGCCGCCCAGCCCGCCAAAGCGCCCGCTGCGGTCCGCTATCCCGATCTTCCCGACGGCCGCCCCCAGTACGGCGTGAGGGTGACGGACCAGCCTGCCTCAAGCGGGCCGGTTTCGGATCAGCCCGTTGCGGACCAGCCCAAGGCCCGGCCGGAATCAGCCCAGGACCGCGGAGAATCAGCACCTTAGTCAACGAGCGGCGCCGGTTGGAATGCGGCGGCACCGTAAACGCTGTAACGCGTCAGGCCCGGGGGAGAGTATCCAACCCGGGCCTGAGGCGTTAAGCGGTAGGCGCTATTTGACGCTGCCGGCGGTCAGGCCGCCAACGAGGTACTTCTGGAACATGAAGTACAGCACCACCACGGGAGCGGCGCAGACCAGGGCGGCGGCCATCAGTTGCGAGTAGACCGGGATCGCGCCACCCTCGACGGCGGAGGCAAACACCTGCAGGGCCACTGCGGCTGTGTGGGTGTCCGGGCGGGTGAATACTGATGCGAACAGCACGTCATTCCAGCCCAGCAGGAACGCGAAGATGGCTGAAACGATGATGCCGGGCCAGCTCAGCGGAATGATGATCCGGAAAAGGATGCCAATATTCGAGGCGCCGTCGATGCGTGCCGCTTCTTCCAGTTCCCGTGGGAGGCCTCGCAGGTAGGTGACCATGACCCAGGTTGAGAACGGCAGGGCAAAGGTCAGGTAGGCGATGAACAGGCCCCAGAGTGTTCCGATCACCGTCACACCCAGGTAGGTGCCTGCGGATGAGAAGAGAACGAACACGGGGAGCAGCATGAGGGTTCCCGGAATGGACTGGAGGCCCAGCAACCCGCGCAGCACCGTCAGGCGCCCCCAGAATGAGAACCGGACCAGGACATAAGCGGTTCCGATCGCCATGATCGCTGACACCACCGCAGTGGCGCCGGAGACAATCAGGCTGTTGCCGATGGCCTTTGCCAGCCCCACCGAATCCCAGATCTTGCTGTAGCTGTCCAAGGAGAAACTGCTCGGCCAGAATTCGCCGCTGGCAACTCCCACATCCGTGTTGAGCGAGGCCAGGAAGATATACGCGATAGGGGTAAGAACCAGGGCGCACAGCAGCACCGTCAGGATGGCCAGCAGAGGCCGTGGCATGAGCCGGGTGACTTCCAGGGCTGCGTCCCGCCGGATGGGCTGCTTCTTCTGCTGCTCGATCGGGTTAGCGGCGTCGAGGGTCATTTCTTTCCTCCTTCGTGCACATCAAGCCGGACTGCGCGCAGGTAGATGAAAAGCGGAATGGCAATCAGGATCAGCGAAACCACTGCCATTGCCGCGCTCAGGCCAAACCGGAAGCTTTGGAAGCTGGTGACATAGACCAGGATCGGCAGCACGTTCACGTCCGATGGTGCCGGGGCGCCGAAGAGGACATACGGGAGCGTGAAGTTGTTGATGTGGTTCAACGTGGCCAGCAGGAAGGCGAGCGAGACCGGACCCTTAAGGTAGGGGAAGATCACGTACCGCAGTTTGTTCCACCAGAGGGCACCATCCAGTGCCGATGCTTCGTGGACCTCGTGGTCCACGGCCTGCAGGCCGGAGAGCGCCAGCAGGTAGATGAACGGCCAGGCCGCCCAGATTTCCACCCACACAAGGGTCCAGTACGCGTTGGGGCCGTTGAGCCACAAGCCGCCGTCCATGCCCATGTTGTTCAACGTGACGTTCACGATGCCATCTGGCTGCAACATGGTCCGCCACACACTGGCCACCACGAACGAGGGCAATACGTAGGGGATGAGGAAGATGGACCGCACCAGGGCACGGCCACGGTAGGCGTTCTGGGTGACGACGGCGGCGGCCACGCCCAGCGGGATTGTCACTACTGTGGAAATCACCGCGAAGGAAACTGAAAGCCAGATGGAGCGGAGCAGGTCGCTGCTCATCGCAGCTTCAATGTAGTTCTGGATGCCGATGAACTCGGCACTGACCCATTGGCGCAGGGTGTACTGATCGAGGTCGATCAGGGACATCCAGATGCCCATGGCCAGGGGGACAAGGATGACAATGGTCATCAGGAGTCCGCCCGGGATCAGGAGCCAAAGCGGCCGGTTACGCTCGCTCAGGCCTTTCCGGCGCTTGGGATGTGTTTCGGGCGTGCCGGGTCCGGCGGCCGCCCCGGCCGCCGGACTGCTGTCCGACGGCCGGGGCTCGGTGACGCTGCTTGCCATGTTTCTTAACCTTCCGGAGGAGTTCGGTCGGTTCTACTTCTTGGCCCGGTCCAGTGCTGTCTGCGACTTGGCCTGTTCGTCTTTCAGACGCTGTGACAGGTTGGCATCGCTGACGGATCCGGAGGAGAGGTCCGGAATGGACTGAACAACCACGTTGGTCAGTGACAGCTGGACATCGCCCCAGGCCCCGCTGAATGGAGTGGCGACTGATTTGGCGCCCGATTCAAGTGCCGGCGCGATCATCTCATTCGTTTCCAGTTCCTTCGCGGCTTCCTGGTTGGCCGGAAGCTGGCCGAAGACCTTGAAGTAGTTAAGCTGGACGTCTTTTTCCGTGATCATTTTGATGAACGCGAAGGCGAGATCCTTCTGCTTCGAGTAGTCGGCCACCACGAGGTTGTCACCCGAGAGGATGCTTGCGGCAGGCTTGCCGCCGGACGGGTTGGAGCTCTCACCTGGCGGAACCGTGGGCATCAGGGCGTACTTGTATTTGCCCTTGACGGCCGAGGCATCCAGGGCGGGGATGGACAGCGGGGACGTCATGGGGAAGTAGGCGGCTTTGCCTGCCGCGAATGCAGCCAGTGCCTGCGGGTTGGCCCAACCCACCGAGGAGGGGTCAACCACTTTGTCCTTGGTCACCCAGCCGAAGTAGGTTTCGTAGGCCTTCTTAGTGATGGAGTCATCAATGCGGACCTTGCTGCCGTCAATGATGGGGTTGCCGGCCTGGATGGACATGCCCCAGATGTACTTCCAGGGATCGAAGTTGTCCTTGTACGCAACGGCAATACCGTACTGGTCACCCTTGGTGAGCTTCTTGGCCTGTTCCGTGAATTCGTCCCACGTGGTTGCGGGCTTTTCAATGCCGGCAGCAGAAAGCAGTTCGGTGTTGTAGGCCATCACGAAGGGCCTGCTCACGAAGGGGATACCGATCTGGTTGGATTCATCCGGCCCGGAAATTCCCAGCGCGGCCGGGACGAACCTGTCCTTGCCACCGAGCTGGTTCCACTCGTTGTCGCCGAGCTTCACAAAGGCGCCGGTGGAGTACGCAGTGGGTGTGAAGGTGGTGCCAAGGCCATACA
>NZ_QAIQ01000333.1 GCF_003061105.1 Arthrobacter sp. HMWF013 | reverse complement strand
CGTCCTGCACGACGCCGGCCAGGCCATCGGGGACGCACCCCAGCAGGTCAAGGCCAAAACCCAGGGCAACCCCCTGGCCGCAGGCCTCGTCGCCTTCGGCGCCGGGATGCTGCTCTCCTCCCTGATCCCGGCCAGCGAGAAGGAACGCGAAGCAGCGGACGCCCTCAAGACCGCCGCTGAACCGATGACCACGGAACTGACCGAGGCCGCCAAGGACATGGCCCAAGGCCTGAAGGAACCCGCCCGCGAAGCGATGGAAAACGTCAAAGCCACCGCCACCGACGCCGCCGAACACGTCAAAGCCGAAGGCCAGGTCGCAGCAACCGACGTCAAAGACCGGGCAACCGACGCCAAAGACCACGTCCAGAACACGTAGTCCGTAAACGCTGACGGGGCCGTCCTTCCAGAGGAAGGGCGGCCCTCTCGGCTGATTCACCACCATTGGATACACCACAACTTCCGCTACGAAGGGACCCCCGTCATGAAGAAACTGCTCCTTGCCTTCCTCCCCGCCATCATCAGCCGCATCCTGCGCGCACGCCGGGCCAAGCAGAACCCCACCGCCACGCCGCCCCGCAGCCGGAACCGGTACTGACCCTGCCCGATGCGCTGCACGAGTTGGTTGCGCTGCACGAACCGAACATTCCCCAGGAGAAGCAATTGCACATCCCAGAACCGCGGGGCCCCCTCAGCGCAGCCCTGCTGGCGGTCCTCGCTGGCCAGCCCACGGAGATTGTGGCGGCCCTGACAGGCCTTCCGGCTCTCGTCGCGGCACGGCTGGCCGAGGCTGACGACGTGATCGAGGACGACGACATCCAGCTTGCGCTCTTCTGCCTTTACGAGCTCCACTACGGCGGGCTTGATGGTGTGGATGACGGCTGGGAATGGCATCCGGGTCTGATCGCGGTTCGCCGGCTCCTGGAGGAGCCGTTCGAACGTGGACTCCGTGTGGCGGCCGCCGCTGCGGTCCCCGAGGTCCCACCGGTTCCGGCTGCGCTTCCGGTGAGCGACGGCGTCGCAACCGTTCTGTTTGCCCTCGCTGCCGCGGACACCGGACCCAGCCTTTCGAAGTACGTTGCGAAGAAGGCCACCGTTCCACAGCTCAGGGAGTTCCTGGTCCACAAGTCCATTTATCAGCTCAAGGAGGCGGACCCGCATACGTGGGCCATCCCCCGCCTGACCGGCCGGGCCAAGGCCGCGCTGGTGGAGATCCAGGCCGACGAATACGGCGGCGGCCGCGCGGACCGGATGCACAGCACTCTGTTCGCCGGGACCATGCGGGCGCTCGGACTCGATGACCGGTACGGCGCCTACGTTGACACCGTGCCGGCAATTGCCCTGGCCTCGGTCAACATGATGTCCCTCTTCGGGCTGAACCGACGGCTCCGCGGCGCCATCGCCGGACACCTGGCGATCTATGAAATGACCTCCTCCCGGCCCAACCAGCTGTACGGCAACGGGTTCCGCCGCCACGACTTTGATGCTGCGGCAACGGCCTACTTCGACGAGCACGTTGAGGCAGACGCCGTCCACGAACAGATCGCCGGGCGGGATCTCGCCGGCGGCCTGGTCGAGGCCGAGCCGGACCTGCTTCCCGATGTGCTGTTCGGCGCGACGGCGGCCATGGCCTTGGACGCCCGGCTCACCCTCCGCGTCATGGACGCGTGGGAGAACGGGCAGTCGTCGCTCCGCTCCGGCTTCAGCGTGGCCGCATGACGGCGCCTCAGGAACGCCCGGACCGGGAACCCGCCGATGGATCAATCACCGTCTGCCCGGACGGGCCGCTCCTGGTCCGCGGCGACTTCGAAATCCTCACACCCTCAGGCGAGCCCGTGCCGAGGCAGCGCCGGACAGTTGCCCTCTGCCGGTGCGGCGCCTCAGCTATCAAGCCCTACTGCGACGGAACGCACAAGCTGATCAAGTTCCGGACCGAACCTCCGGGCCCGGCCGACGCCGGGGAGTAGGCGCCGCTCCCCTGCGGTGCCTCTCCCTCAGATTGCTCGGAAAATGAGGTCCGCTAACGGACGACGCCGAGGCTCACCAGGGCGGCGCCCTCACCCTCGGCGAAAACGGTTAAGGACGTGCTGGTGTCACTGGGGAAGATCTGGTCCGTGATGGTGGCCAGCCCGTCCTGGGCGAAGACTTCCACCGAGCAGCGGTCCAGAAAAACCTGAAGCCGCAACCGGCCATCCTCCAGCGCCACGGGGACCCGCTCCACGGAGGCAAAGTCCTCGTGGAAGCGGGTCTCCCCGGAGGCTGTCCGGTCCAGGCGAAGCACCCCTTGGGCGACGTTGTAGGCCAGGACAGTCCGCTCGCCGGTGCCTTCGCGCAACACCAGGCCGACCTCGTTTGCCGTGCCGGGCACGAACTCGGCATCGATCCGCAGCACATCTGCGGGACCCTCCACGGTCAGAGGGTAAGAACCGGAGAGCTGCTGCGGCGCGGCGCACACAACATCACAGGTTCCCGCAAAGGGATCAACCGGCTGCTGCTTCAGCACCACCCGCCCGGCCAGCCCCGCTTGCCCGGCCCGGCGGACAAGGGTGACTTCCCGTACCAGGGTCATGGCGCCCCGCCAGCCGCCGGTGGGTGTCAGCGCGCCGTATTGCCAGTTGTTCATCCAGCCGATCATGAGCCTGCGTCCGTCCGGAGCATTGCTGAAGGACACGGCGGCGTAGTAATCCCGGCCCCAATCGAGCCAGCCGTACTCCCCCATCCTGGCGCCGTTCTCCTGCATCCCTTCGGTGACCGTACTGTCGGAACGGAACCGGACGCCGTCGAACTCTCCGAGGAAGTACTGGCCGCCGGAACCCCCGGCAATCCCGCCGGGGTTCAGGTTCACCACCAGCACCCACTTGGAGGTGCCGGGTTCCCCCTCGACCGGCAGTTCAAAGAGGTCCGGGCACTCCCATACCCCGCCGGTGGCATTGGCCGGGCCGAAGGTGCTCAGATACTCCCAGGTCACCAGATCCCGGGACTTGTAGAGGAGAACCTCGCGGTCCACCGCCTCCACCGCCACCATGACCCAGTAACTCTCCGTCCCGCCGTCGTACCAGAAGACCTTTGGGTCACGGAAATCGGCAGACGCGCGGTCCAGCACGGGGTTCCCCGCGTACTTCAGCCAAGTGGCGCCGTCGTCCGTGCTGTACGCGAGGGACTGCGCCTGGCGTCCAGCCAGCGGGGACCCTGCGGAGTAGGCGCTGGTGTAGATGGCAACCAGCGGTGAGGTGCCCGGGGCTCCGAAGCCGCTGGTGTTATGGACGTCCACGACGGCGGAACCTGAGAAAATGGCTTCCTCCCCGTCGCACCCGATGGCCACCGGCTGCTCGTCCCAGTGCACCAGATCCGCTGAGGTGGCATGGCCCCAGGACATGTTGCCCCAGTCCGCGCTGTGCGGGTTGTGCTGGTAGAAGAGGTGATAGACGCCGTTGGAGTAGAGCAGTCCGTTGGGATCGTTCAGCCAGTTGCGCGCTGCCGTGAAGTGGTACTCCGGCCGGAACCGGGAGTCTATGGTGAGGCCTGATGCCATGGCTGAGGGTTCTTCTTTCGAGCTGAGGGCTGAGGTCATGGCGGGCATCAGCCCTTGACGCCGCTGGAGGCGATGCTGTTGATGAAGGACTTCTGGAAAGCGATGAAGAGGATCACCACGGGCACGGTGATGAGCGAGGCGTACGCCATGACTTCGCCCCAGGAAACGTTGAGCTGGAAGAAGTACTGGATGCCGATCATCACGGGCCGCAGCTCCTCCGACTGGACCACCATGAGCGGCCAGAGGTAAGAGTTCCAGGCGGGCAGGAACGTCAGGATGGCCACTGTGGCCGTGGCCGGACCGGCGAGGGGCATGACCACCTGCCGGTAGATCTTGAACCACCCTGCGCCGTCGATCCGGGCCGCTTCATCGAGTTCCTTGGGAATGGACTCAAAGTACTGGTGGTACAGGTAGATGGAGAACGCATTGGCAATGAAAGGGATGATCTGGACCTGGTACGTGTCCAGCCAGCCTTTCGAGAACTCCAGGCTGAAGCCGTCCAGCTCAAAGTAGGGCAGCTGGTTGACCCACCACACCAGCGGCAGCGCCAGGGTCTGGAACGGCACAATCAGGGTGGCGAGGATGGCGCTGAACACGATCCGCTTGCCGCGGACCTCCATGCGGGAGAGCGCGAAGGCGCAGAGGCTGTTGACGAAGATGCCCAGCACCACCGTCACCGCCGAGACTCCGATGGAGTTGATCAGGAAACGGGCGGCGGGCACGCGGTCGAACACCGCGGCGTAGTTGTCGAAGGAGATGTTTCCGATCGGCAGGAAGGCCGCCACGGAGGACATGTCACCGAAGATCTGCTGGTCCGGTTTGAGGGAGGACACCAACATGAACACGATGGGGAAAACGGCGACGGCGGCGAACAGGATGCGTACAGCCATGGTCCCCAGGCTGGTCAGGTTCGTGGAAATGAAGGTCGGTTTCATTTCAGTCCTTCTCTCGGGTCAGGTAGCGCTGCACTGCGGAAACCAGCAGCACGAGGACGAAGAATACGAGCGAGATGGCTGAGGCGTAGGAGGTTTCCTGCTGCTTGAATCCGGACCGGACTGCCTCGTAGATGATGGTGGTGGTGGAATCCAGGGGACCGCCCTGGGTCATCACGCTGACCTGGTCAAAGAGCCCCAGCGCCTGGATGGTGATGGTCACCAGGACCAGGCTGCGGGTGTGCTTCAGGCCTGGCCAGGTGACGAACCGGAACTGCTGCCAGTGGCTGGCGCCGTCAAGCTGCGCTGCCTCGTACAGCTCTCCGGGAACGCTTTGGAGCCCGGCCAGCCAGATGATCATGTGGAACCCCGCTGCCTGCCAGATCGACAGGGCGATGATGGCCGGCATGGCCGTGGCGGGGTCGTTGAGCCAGTCGGCGCCCTGGATCAGGCCGAAGCTGAACGTGGAGAGCAGTTCGTTGATCAGGCCTTCCCGGCGGTACATGAACATCCAGAGCAGCGACACCACCACCATGGAGGTGACCACCGGCAGGAAGTAGATGGTGCGGAAGAAGTTCACGCCGCGGAACTTCTTGTTGATGAGCAGGGCCATGGCCAGGGCCAGGGCGGACTGCACCGGCACCACGATCACCGCAAAGTACGTCACGTTCAGCAATGCGCGCCAGAACGTGGGATCGGCGAAGAGCCGGGCGAAGTTGTCCGCGCCCACGAACTCCACGGGCCGCGGGGAAATCAGGCGGGCGTTGGTGAACGCGAGGCCGAACCCCATGATCGCCGGGAGGAACACAAACAGCAGGAGTAGGGCGGCCGCAGGGGCGATCATGCCCCAGCCGCTGATCTGTTCGCGGAGGAAGCCGGGGCGTGATCGGCGGGGGCGGGTTGGGCCGCTTGCAACGGCCGGCTCGGTAACGGCCTGGGGTGGACGGGTGGGAAGTGGGCTGAGGGTCATGGGAGTCTCCTTGACAGGACCTGGGGTACGACGACGGCGGCACTCGCCGGCGTCGTCGTACCCCGGATCTGGCTATTTCTGGTAGCCGCCGTTGGACTTGATGTTGGCGTCAATCGCCTTGGCAGCCTTGTCCAGCGCACCCTGCGGATCCGCTCCGGCAAGGATGTCCTGGGTTGCCTTGCCGAATTCGGTGGCAATGAACGGGTAAGCGGGGGTCTCCGGCCGCATCACGGCGTAGTTGCGGGAGAACTCCATGAAGATACGGTTGGCGCCGCCCTCGGCGAAGGCCGGGATCAGCGCGGCGGCGTCGTTGGTCGCTGGGATGGTGCCGGTGGCCTTGGCCACGGCGGCGAGGTTCTCCGGCTTCAGGGAATAGGAGAGGTAGTCCATGGC
>NZ_QAIQ01000332.1 GCF_003061105.1 Arthrobacter sp. HMWF013 | reverse complement strand
CCGAGCTCAATGGTGAGGCGCCCGTCGTACACGCTGTCCGTCAGTTCCCGGGTGATGGGTGCGGATAGGAATTCGCCCTTGTCACCGCGGACCACCAAGGACTCAGCCGTCAGTTTGACCAGGGCGTTGTGCACATTGTGCGGATCAGACTTGGCCTGAGCGGCGATTTCCACTGGATCCAAGGCACTGCCCAGCGGGGTGCGCCGCCCCAGGACCCAGTCACGCACGGCGTCGTAGGCCGCAATTTCCTTGACCCGTTCGAGGCGTCCGAAAGCTCCCCGGAAATAGGCCAGCGGTTCGCCGGCGCGGGCCGAGGCATCAGTGGCCACGCCGAGGAACACGGTGTGCGTGCCTCCGGTGGGGGTCTCTTCCACCCTGCAGACGATTGAGGCAAGCGCGCCGTCCAGCATGGGGACGCCCTCAGCGGAGACGGTGACCGGGACGCCGTCGAACTTGTCCCCGCCTTTGCGCCCGAACTTCATGGCCAGATCGCTCTGGTCCTCCGCGAGGATGTTGATGCCAAAGACGCCGGCCTTGAGCACCGCATCGTGCGTGGAGCTTGAGCGGTTGAGGCAGGCGAGCATCATGGGCGGTTCCATGGACAACGACGACACGGCAGACGCCGTCGTACCGTAGTACTCTCCGTCCACAACGGTGGTGATGACGGTGACGCCGCTGGCGAAGTGGCCTACAACGTGGCGGAACGCAGCGGGGTCAACGGCGACCTCCGGAGCGGGAACAACTTGGTTTGTATTCACTGCATCCTCCTGGGATTTTCTGCTGCTGGAATATTTGGGGTGAAAAGTTTCATGAGGGGGGCCAGGCTCTCCAGCTCCTCGAGGTGATTGATGAGGTCGGCGGCCTCCTCGGCGTTGTGCCGTGATGTCCGCCCGCCGAAGTCCGTATTGGCGTAGTACTTAGCCAAGATTTCCGCCTCGCTCATCGGGTTTGCGTAGATATCGCCCTTGGGCACGTCCGTCCGGGTCCTAAGCACGGAACCGTCCCCGAGCTGCAGCTCCACCTCGGCGGTCAGTGATTCGGCAGGAGGTAGGGACCCTACCAGCCGGATCTTGTCCAGTAACCGGTGCAGGCGGGGATCCTGCATGTGCTCCACCGTCAGGTGTTCCGGCCGCACGGTGCGATACATCAGGGCGGTGGCCGCGGTGAACCGGATGCTGAATGCCCCCGAAACTTCCGGGCAGTCCCCCATCACGAACGGCTGGCCCACAAAACCGGCCAGGGTCCGCGGGGTGACGTGGATGCGGATCTCCTTGATTTCCTCATCTGCGAAGGTGTTTTCGGTGGCCAGGCGGACGCACGCATCCAGTGACGGATGACTTGCCCGGCACGAGGACCACGGCTTGATGACGCAGTCAGCGTAGAAGACCTCGCCCAACCTCCGGGTCACCTTCCCGGGCATAGGTGAAGAACAGTACATGTTCAGGAAGCCGTGCCGGCCTGCAATGGGATCAACCGGTCCGGTAAACCCCAGCCCGGCCATCTGCGCGGACACGATGGAGTTGCGGGCGGCAAACGCCATGGGCAGCTTGAAGGCCAGGCTCTGGTCGAAGATGTTGGCCACCGTCCCGGAAAGTTGGTTCACGGCGATGCCGAGTGCGTGGCGCACCTGGGCCTCGTTGAGTCCCATGAGCCTGGCTGCGACGGCGGTGCCGCCCAATCCGTTGATGGTGCCTGTGTTGTCCTGGCCGCTGTAGACATCAAAACCGGACGCCGCGCCGAGGCGGGACGTCAGGTCATCCCCGAGGATGAGCGCGGTCAACAGCTCCCGGCCGGATGACCCCTGCTGCTCTGCAACGGCCAGGGCCACCGGCACCGTTGTCCCGCTGATGTGGGCCGCCGTCTGGGTGTGGTCTTCGTACTCGGCGCCGATCGCCTCAAAGTCGTAGGACCGCATCATGACCGCGTTCACCATGGCCGCGTGCTGGGAAGGCAGCCGCATTCCGTGGACCAGCACCGTTGACTCCGGCACTCCGCCCCAGCGTGTTGCCAGGCCAAGGAGGGCGTCATTGCCCTGGGCCCGGTGGCCTGCGGCTATGTTGCCCAGCGAATCGAGGATCCGGACTTTGGCCCGGGCAACAGTGCCGGCGTCGAACGCCTCGAAGCCTGTGTCCACCACATGCCGGGCCACGATGTCCGTCATGGTTGGTTCGGTGATCTGCGCGGTCATGTGAGGCTAGCTCCGGGCCCCGACGGTGAGGCGTTCCGCGGTCCCGACGGCGGACCCAGCGGTAGTCTCCTCGGCGGATCCTGCGTCCGAAGCGGCTGCGGCGCCGGAGAGGCCATCGATTTCCTCGAACATGGCCCGATAAGCTCCGGTCTCCCCCGCGGCCTGGGCCTTGCGGTGGTCCAGGGCCCGGGCACGGCCGATACTGCCAAGGTAAAAGCGCTCATACAGTTCGATCCTGCTGCCCAGGGCGGACCCGGCGAAGTCCCAGGCCGTGCGCATGATGCGTGCCCGCTCCTGGGCGCTGATGCCGTTGGCTCCGGGAAGATACTTCTCCAGCAGCGGGCCGAGCCGGGGATCATTGAAGGCGCTGCCGGTGGGTGTTGCCAGGAGGTTGTGCGAGCCCATGGACTTGATGATGTCGTTGATCCGGATCATCCAGCCGGGCATGATGGCACGCAGCGAGCTGATGTCGTCATGGCAGAAGAAGGCGCCGCCGCCCCAGTCAGAGGCCCGCATTTCCGCCGAGTGGATTGCTGCGCGGGTGAGCCGCAGGTACGTGTAGATTTCCCCAAGCATGGCTCCGGTGTCGGGCTTGTTTTCGGTGCCCGTGACCTTGGCGATCTGTGTGCAGAGATCGTAGGCGAACTCGAGCTTCACGGCGGCCCGGATGGCGGTCTGCTGCTGGGTGTTACCGGACGCCGTGCCAGCGTTGATGGAGTTGTAGACGTCCAGGTTGCCGTCGATGAATACCCGGTCCCAGGGAACCAGGACCTCGTCGAAAATAATGACGGCGTCCTGCTCGTCGAAACGGGAGGAGAAGGGCTTGTCCGCGACATCTGCATCCACACCGTAGTGGTCGCGGCAGACTGCCACCACGCCGGGGGTGGCCACCGGGATGGCAAAGGAAATGGCGTACTCCTCG
Source organism: Arthrobacter sp. HMWF013 (assembly GCF_003061105.1). Classification (GTDB taxonomy): domain Bacteria; phylum Actinomycetota; class Actinomycetes; order Actinomycetales; family Micrococcaceae; genus Arthrobacter. The sequence goes on along the minus strand of NZ_QAIQ01000332.1, from coordinate 5,294 downwards.
AAGCCCTTCTGGATGGGCACTGCGGGGTAGACGTAGAGTTCGTCGGCGATGGGGCCAAGGGTGGCGAGCATCTTGGCGCCTTTGACGATGAGGCCCTGTTCGGTCCGCTCAACCACACGGAGGGTGAGTTCCTCGTTCATGCCCTGCAGCTCGCCGACGCTCTTGTCGATGGCCGCGTGCACGATCGTGTGGGTCAGTGCGAGGTCCTTTTCAATCACTTCGCGGTGGTACGAGGCCAGCCGCTGGTGATACACCGGGTCCCCGGAGCGGTCGAAGATGTCCCGGCGGGAGACGTGACCGGCCAGAACCACGTTGACGTAGTCCGGCGTGCGTCCCAGCATGCCGTTGGAGTAGCGGGCCAGGCGGTCGAAAGCTCGATGCCTGAGGGCAATGTCCCCGGCGTTCTTCGGCAGCGAAAGGCTCACGTTCATAACCTCCCCGGACTCCGGATGGGTGGTCAGGCACTCTGCCGCGTACTTGTGCTGGTAGTCGAAGTAGCCGGCCATGCCTTCGACGGACCCCTTGAAAGCCGGGTGTTCGAGGACGGAGATGCGCTCCGATCCCAGCCAGACCTCGCGGCCGTCATCCAAGCCCCGCTTGTATTCAGCTCCGGTGCGTGCAGTCACTATGATCTCCTTCTTCGCTGGCACCGGCTACATTGCCGGGTCCGCTACATTTTGTCCTTAAAATACATTCTTCTTGGATTTTGCATAAAAAGCAAGACCTCTGGGAGCGAATAGCCAGCATTTTGGTTAAACAGCGGGAGCCGCCCGGAGGCGGCTCCCGCTGGCCATTTCTACTCAATGCCTTCCACGATTCGGGCCTCAGCGGCGCGCCCGCAACGCTGGCTCGGTGCCTGTCGTCGCAAGGCCTGTCTCGGTCAGCCGGTGCAGTTGTGGTCGATCCGTGTCGAAGAAACCAACCGGCTCCCCGTCGATGGTGCGGGCCCGGCCATCACGCACAAAGCCCAGCACCAGAGAGCGCAACTGATCCGAGACCGACGCGAAGACTTCGTCCGGGAAACCAGTGAGCATGGGCGAATCCGTCCAGCCCTCCCGGTTCCCGAACAGGAACGGCAGCTCGAAGCAGTGCGGGCTTCCAGCCCCCTGAAGCCTGCTGTCCACGGAGAACCGCAGCAGGGTGGCGTCCAGGCCGGCAGCGCCGGCCTGGCCGGCCAGTTCGGTGGCAGTAAGCCGAAACTGATGAAGGCTCATTGCCTCCCCCAGCCTGGCGTGCGGAGTTGCATCCGGGAGCCTGGAATCGAGAAATTCCAGCACCGCGCCGGGATCCTCGAAGTGCGCAGCCACGAAGCCTTCCACCTGCTCCGGGGACACCGCATCCACCGGCAAGGCGTGAAGGAACGCGGCAGCCTCGTTCTCCGTGCTGCTGATCAGAAGTGATTCAACATGGAAGGAGGCGGCTGCCTCGCTGAACTCCATCGCCCATCCGGGAACCAGGTCTCCGTCGGCTGCCGGCATCAGTCCGAGTCCCCGGCCGGCATAGGCTTTGCCTACTGTTGCCTGCGCTTCCAGAATCGCCTGGACGGGTGCCGTGGCCAGGGAGCCGGGTCCCGCTGCGCGGAGGGCGTCCGTAAACAGCTCCCACCGCTCCCGGTAGGCGGCACCCGTGAGCGGCGGCTGCCACGGAAGGCTGAACAGCGCCGTTCGGCAGAACAGCCCCTTGGCCTGGGCGGCGAAGCTGAGCACGTAGGCGTACCAGGCTCCGGCCGAGTGTCCTGCGAGCGTCACCGCTGCAGGGTCGCCGCCGAAGCCGGCAATGTTGGCAGAGACCCATTTCAGGGCGTGCAGGATGTCCTGAAGACCGAGGTTTAGGGGAGTCTCCGGACCACCCAGCAGCCCCAGCGCTCCCAGGCGGTAACTGACAGTGACCACCACAGCCCCGCCCTCACCGGCGAGCCGGGTGCCGTCGTACCAACTGACGTTCCCGCCACCGCTGACAAATGCCCCGCCGGGAAGGAACACGAGCACCGGGAGGTCGCTGGCGCCCTCGGGCGCCCAGACGTCCAGCAGGAAAGAGTCCTCGCTCTGCGGCAGGCGGGAAATGGCCGGGCCGATCAGCCAGTCCAGCGACCCCGGCGCCTGCGGGAAAACCGTGGACGGACCTTGGGGGCACTCTGGCGCCGGGTTCCCGAGTGGAGAGAAGCGGTCCGTGGCGTCCAGCCGCTCGCCGTAGCGGATGCCGGCAAAGTGAGCGACGCCGTCGGCCGTATCTCTCGAGTGGACCGCTCCCGTGTCCACAGCCCTTTCAGCCCGGACCGTCACGGTGTGCGCCAGGACGGGTGCACTCATGAGAGTTTGTTGTAGTGGTCGAGGTTAACGTTCCTGGTGATCTTCCAGAATTCGACGACGGGGTAGGGCCAGATCTGCGAGACACGGCCGAACTTATTCTTGTACCAGGTCTTCACCGTGGGATGGCCCCAGGCTTTGGTGGCGTTCGCAGCGTCCAGTTTTTCGACGTAGCCGTCCAGGACGTCCTGCTTGAGGTCCAGGGCCTTGAGGTCGTTTTCAATAATGAGCCGGATGGACTCAAGGATGTACTCCACGCCGTATTCGATCATTGAATACAGGCTGCCGTTCACCACGTGTCCGGTATTGGGGCCGGTGACAATAAACAGGTTGGGGAAGTTTGGCACCGTGATGCCGGCAAAGGCCTTGGCATCACCACCCCAGTACTCGTGCAGGTCCATGTTCCTGCGGCCGGTGATCTTCAGCGGTTCAAGAAATTCGGAGGCGTGGAAACCCGTGGCGTAGACAATGATGTCCACCTCGTGGAGCACGCCGTCCCCGGTGATGATTCCCTCCGGCACCATACGCGCCAGGCCTTCGGTGACGAGCGTTGTCTGCGGCTTCTTCAGCGATTCAGACCATACCCCGTTATCACGGAGCATGCGCTTGCCGCCGACGAGGTAGTTAGGGGTGACCTTGGCCAGGAGGTCCGGGCGGTCCGCGTACTGTGTGGCGAGCAGCTCTGTAAGACTGCGGCGCACCCGCTCGTTCACTGCCGAAACGCTGCCGGGCTTGTCCCAGCCGGGTTCGGCGATGGTTGTGTGCTGGCGGCCTTCCACTCCGAGCCAGTGCTGCCAGAAACGCAGCCACTGTCCGTAGTGCGGGAGCTTGCCCACCAGCCACTGCACCGACTCGGGCATGTCCTCGTAGTAGCCCTGCGTCGGCAGCATCCACGGCGAGCTGCGCTGGAAGATGGTGAGCGCGGAGACCTGGTCCACGATTGCCGGAACGATCTGGTAGGCGCTGGCGCCGGTGCCGATGACGGCGACGCGCTTGCCGGCGACGTCAACGCTGCTGTCCCATTCGGCGGAGTGCATCTGCACGCCGGCAAAGGATTCACGTCCTTCGACGTCGGGATACTTCGGCCGGTCCAGCTGGCCCACCGCGGAGATGACCGCATTGAACTGCCGGCTGAGCGGGCGTCCGGAGCCATCGATGATGTCCACATTCCACAAGCCTGCGGACTCGTCATAGACAGCGGAGGTAACCTCCGTGTTGAACTCGATGTTCTCCTCGAGGCCCCCGCGCCGGGCAACCTGGCAGGTGTACTCGAAGATTTCCGACCCCTGCGAGAACTGCTGCGGCCAGTCATCCCGTTGGGCGAAAGAGAAGCTGTAGGCGTAGTTGGGGGTGTCCAGCCGGACCCCCGGATAAGTGTTTTTCCACCAGGTGCCGCCCACCGTGTGCCCTTTTTCAAACACTGTGTAAGGGACCCCGGCCTGCTTCAGGCGGTAAGCGGCTGCCATGCCGGAAACACCGGAACCGATGACGGCGACGTTGAATTCCCGGCCGACGGCAACGTCGTCGAAGTTCCACTGGGGCTTTCCGCCCTTGCCCTCCACCAGCGCCATGTCATGCATCAGCATGGGGTGGTATTCGGGGTTGGCCTCGTTGGTGATCCAGGTCAGGATGTCCTCAGCCTGCGCCTCGGTGAGCGTCTCCACGGTGGTAAGGCGTTCATCCCGCACCCGCCTCAAGGCCTCAAACGCCAGCTCGCGGGCCTCCGACTGCTGCTCCGGGCTCATTCCGCCGTGCGGGAAGCCTGCGATGTCCGACAGGGGCTGCGGCGGGCGAATGTCGTCGCGCAGCAGGGAGAAGTCGCGCGTTACCGCGGCCAGGGCCACCAGCAGTGCAGGCAGGTCGGAGCCGGCCACAATCCTGCGGAGGAAAGCATCATCTTCGGTGATGGGCTCATACTCCTCACGCCAGTAGAGGTCGTCGACGACACCCTGCTCGCGGGCCTGCACTGCTTCAGTGGTTGAGTGGGTCACGGCGGTACTCCTTGTGGGGACGGATTCCGGAGAGAACCTGTGTGAGCAGGGTCTCTCCTTAAGGCTCCTACTATTCTAGTTACGATGTTGCATAAGTCAATGAAGAAAACATTATCTTCTCCGAGCTACAATAATGCACATGTCGAAAAGTACCGATTCTGAGACGCTGAGCACCCACATCCGGGATTCCATGCGTGGGGACATCCTGGCGGGGCGCTGGGCGCCCGGTGACAAGCTCCAGCTCACAGCCCTTTCGCAGCACTACAAAACCAGCAGCACCGTTATTCGTGAGGCGCTGACCAGGCTGGTGGGCGACCGGTTGGTGATCCTCAAGCCCAACCGGGGGTTCTTTGTGCCGACGCTCTCGCTGGCGGAACTCAAGGACATCAATGAACTGCGTTGCAGGTCGGAGGAGTTCGGGATCGGGCTTGCGGTGGAACGCGGCGATCTCGCCTGGGAATCGGAACTCATCGCGGCCCACCATACGCTTGAGCGCACCCCCTACCGCGAAACAAAGCCCGAGGCCCAGCTGACCGACGCCTGGAACCGGGCCCATCAGGCTTTCCACGCCAAGCTGCTGGAGGCCTGCGGTGTGCCCGTCCTCATCGACCTGTGCTCAACATTGTCTGATCTTTCCCAGCTGTACGGCCGCTGGGCCGGGACCGCCACCCGGTATACGAACCGTGATGTAGCCCAGGAGCACCGCGAAATCCTCACGGCGGCACTGGACCGGGATGCCAAGCTTGCCTCGCGCCTGATCCGGGTGCACTACGAAACCACGCTTAACGCCATCCTTAAGTCCGGGATTGACGACGGCGCAGAGCAGCACGGTACGGCACCCGCCAAGGTCTGACCGGCCGTAATATCGCAGGGAAACGACAAAAGGCCCTCCCGGTCCGCAGTGCGAATTCGGGAAGGCCTTTTGGTTTATCGAAGCTGTGGCGTGGCCTAGGAGACTGCTGAATAAGCGGGATGGTGGGCGGGCGGAACGCCACCA
>NZ_QAIQ01000331.1 GCF_003061105.1 Arthrobacter sp. HMWF013 | reverse complement strand
ATCGAGGACGCCATCCTCCTCAAGGAACGCGTGGCATCGCGGCCCTCGGTCATCGTGATCGGCGGCGGACCGCTCGGCATGGAGGTTGCCTCCGGCTGCCTGCACGTGGGCTGCGACGTCACCCTCGTCTCCGACGTCACCCCGCTGTCGCGTCAGCTGGGCGGACACCTGGCTGACATCTTCACTTCCGCAGCCATCCGGCGCGGCCTGAAGATCGTTGCCGGCGGGAAGGCACGACTCGCCAAAAACGGCACCGGAACACGGGTCGCCTTGGCAGACGGCACCGAACTCGAGGCGGACCTTGTGGTCACTGCTGTCGGCGATGAGCCGAACATCGGATGGCTGGCCGGCTCAGGCCTCCTCACCGACGGCTCGCTGCGGGTCGACTCCCGCGGCCGGGTCCGGCCGGAGATCGTGGCCGCCGGCGACGTGGCGTTTTTCCCCACCAGCCGCGGCATCCAGCGGGTTCCCCTCTGGACCAGCGCCATCGACCAAGCCAAGGTCGCCGCCGTCGGCCTCTTCAAAGGTGATGCCGCACCGGAGTTCAGCTTCCAGCCGTACTTCTGGACGGAAGGCTTCGGCCTGTCGCTCAAATCGGTCGGCTTCACGCCGGTGGTTGGTGCCCCTGACTACTGCGAACCGGGCGCCGAACCGGGGTCGGTCCTGATGCGGTGGCAGAACGGCGACGGCGGCGGCACCGCCGCCGCTGTCAACTACCGGATCCCGATCCCCAAACTGCGCCGCCTGGCCGGCGGCGGTCCGGCAGCGCTGCGGCCGGCCGCACCCGCCCGGGTCTGACCCAGCACACCCCCCGTTAGGATTGACCTATGTCGTCGCTGCGAGAAGCCCAGAAGAAGCTCACCCGCGACGTGATCGTGGAGCGGGCCCTGGCGCTCTTCACCGAGAAGGGTTACGCGGCCACCACCATCGACGAGATCGCCGCCGCGGCCGGAACCACCCGGGTGACCTTCTACGCGTACTACCCCTCCCGCAGTGACCTGATGCGGGACTTCATGGCGCGCGTCAACGAGGTACTGGACCGTGCGGACGGCCCGGACAGCGGTTCGACGGCGGCCGACCTCGTGGACGTGGTGCGCTCGGGCGAACTGCCGGGCATTTTGGCCTGGCTGGAGTCGCGGGCGGCGCTCTGGCCGGTCTTCCGCCCCTATCTTGACGTGCTCGACGAGGCCGCCGCCGTCGACCGTGACATGCGGGCCATGGTGGAGGGCTGGCATGAGGAGGTCATCACGGACCTCGTCCGCGGAATGGAACAGGCCGGGCGCTTCCCGGCGGAGACCCGCCACATCCGTGGAACCCTCGCCTTCACCGCCCTCGACTACGTGGCCACGCTCTGGACCCGGCGGAAGTTCGAGCCGAACCGCGAACACGCCCTCGAGGTCCTGGCGGACAACTGGTACCACCTGCTCTGCGACGAAAGCTGAGGCTCCGCCGCAGAACCCAAGCAAAGGACAAAACGGAAGGGCAGCTGCCGCAGCAGCTGCCCTTCCGTTCACCATCGGCTGACTACAGCTCGACGGTGCCGCTTTCGCCAACGCTCATCCGGCTGTTGGTCACCTTGGACTTGACCCACTGAAGCACCGTGGCAGCGGTGCCACCGGGGCTGGTCCAGTATTCTGCGGAGTCCGAGTCGACGCGGAGCAGGCACACCTCCGGCGTATCCGGGCCGTCCGGGAACCACGCCTCCACCACCTGGTTCCACATTTCGTGGATCTTGGCGCGGTCCGTGATGACTTCGGCAGTTCCGGCCACGGAAACCCACTCCGTGTTCTTGCCGAACGAAACGTTCACGCGCGGGTCTGCCCGGACGTGGGCGACCTGCGAGGTGCCGAGGCCCGTGAAGAACCACATGTCGCCGTCGTCCTTCACGTCCTGGACGGCCAGGGGCCGGCTGACCAGGGCGCCTTCTGCGTTGATGGTGGTCAACATCCCGATGTGGGCACTGTTGATGATGTCAGTAACTTTGCTGATGCTCTCAGTGTCCGTCATGCTCTCACCTCGTTCTGGGTCGAAAGGGGAAGTTCCCCTTCGCCAGCCTATTGGTAAGCATGCTTATTTTCCACCCGGAACAACAACCGTGGCAGGCTCACCGGTCGCCCTAAAGCAACGCGGGGTCACTTCCGGCCCAATATCCTCGTTGGATTGGGCCGGAAGTGACCCCGCGTTGGCCTCGCCGACCCCTGATCTGCCGCGCGCGTCAGCGAGCCTAGAAGTGGGCTCCGTCGGCCTTGACGGCCAGGACGGGGCGATCGGCCTGCATCAGGATCCGCTGGGCGTGGCTGCCCAGGATGAACTTGCCCACCTGGGTGCGGTGCCGCAGGCCAATGACGATCAGGGACGCGTTGGCTTCCCGGGCAACGTCAAGGAACTCATCGGCAAGATCGTGCAGGTACGGCGGCTGGATGACGGTGGCCCGCACCCCTTCCTCAGCTGCACGCGCGGCGGCCCGCTCCATCACATCCTCCGACGCGACGGACTTGTCCACCAGTGCGCCTTCCCTGGCGGAGTTGACGATCACCAGGTCCTCGTTGCGGAGTTTGGCTTCGGCAATGCCGGCTGTGAGGGCGGCATCCCCTGCCGGCGTGGGGACGAATCCAACAATGATGCTCATACCTTCTCCTTGATGTCCGGCGTGGCCGCTGATGCTGTGACAGTGTTTTTGCGTTTGGCGATGGCGCCGCGGATGGCCGGCAGCACAGCTACCAGGACAAAGACCAACAGCAGGGTCGCGGAAATCGGGCGGCCGAAGAAGCCCAGGGGGTCGCCGCCGAAGACCAGCAGCGAGCGGCGCATGGAACTTTCCAGCAGTTCGCCCAGGACGAAGGCCAGCACGAGCGGACCCGGTTCGAATCCGAACTTCTTCATGAGGTAGCCCACGATGCCGAAGACCACCACGAGGGTGACATCGAACATGCTGTTGTTGATCGTGTACGCACCGAGCAGGGTGATCAGGGCGGTGACTGGCGCCAGGATGGCTGCCCGGACACGGAGGATCTTCACGAAGATTCCCACCAGCGGCAGGCTCATGATCAGCAGCAGGATGTTGCCGATGTACATGGAGTTCACCACGCCCCAGAAGAGCTCCGGGTTCTGCTCCACCAGCTGCGGTCCGGGGGTGACGCCCTGGATCAGCAGGGCGCCGAACATCAGCGCCATGGTGGCATTGGCGGGGATACCCAGGGTCAGCAGCGGAATAAAGGACGAGGTTGCCGCGGCGTTGTTGGCGGTTTCCGGGCCGGCGACACCCTCGGGGGCACCCTTTCCGAAACGCTCCGGCTGCTTGGCCCGCTTCTTCTCCATCGCGTAGGACGCCATGGAGGCGATCGTGGCGCCGCCGCCGGGAAGGATCCCCAGGAAGAAGCCAAGGACGGATCCGCGGCCGATTGCCCCGGAAGCCTGCTTGAGGTCCTTGCGGGAAGGCCAGACGTTCGTGACCTTCGACGGCGCCTTCGCGGCCCGGTGCCGTTCCTCAAGGTTGTAGAGGATCTCGCCGAGGCCGAAGATGCCCATGGCGATCGGCACGAAGTCGATGCCGTCGGCCAGCTGCAGGCTGCCGAAGGTGAAGCGGCTTTCGCCGGTGAAGATATCCCGGCCCACCGTGGCGAGCAGGAGTCCCAGGGCTGCGGCGATGAGCGCCTTGGCTTTCGAGCCGCTGCTGATGGTCGCCACCAGGAGGATGCCGAGCATCGCCAGTGCGGTGTACTCGGGGGGCCCGAAGTCCAGCGCGAAGCTCGCCACGATCGGGGCAAGGAACGTGAGTCCGATGATGGAGGCGGTGCCCCCGATGAAGGAACCGATCGATGCCAGGCCCAGCGCCGTGCCGGCCCTGCCCTGTTTGGCCATCTGGTAGCCGTCGAAAACAGTGACAACCGAGGACGCTTCACCGGGAAGGCGCAGCAGCACGGAGGTGATGGTGCCGCCGTACTGGGCGCCGTAGAAGATACCGGCCAGCATGATGATGGCGGTAACGGGTTCCACGTTGTACGTCAGCGGAAGGAGGATGGCGATGGTTGCCGCGGGCCCCAGGCCGGGCAATACGCCGATCAGCATGCCGATGACGACACCGATCAGGCAGTACAGGAGGTTGGTCGGCTCCAGGACAACCGCAAATCCGTTGATAACGGGATTCAGAAAATCCACGGGGGTCTCCTAGAAGAGGTGGGGGACGGAGGTGTTGAGGGCGAGGACGAAAATCGCGTAGAAGGAAATCACGACGGCGGCGCTGACTACCAGCGTCGAGCGCCACGTTTCGCCACCCAGGAACCGCATCCAGATAACGCACAGCACCAGGGCCGGCAGTTCAAAGCCGATCAGGGGCATCAGCGACACCATGGCGGCGAGCGTCACCAGGCCGGTCAGCGGCGCAGCGGACATGCGGGTGAATTTTTCCGCATCCCGGTTGTGCCGGCCGGCGATCAGCTGGAACAGTCCCAGGGCCACCATGACGATGCTGATGAGGAACGGCCAAAGGCCGGGCTGAGGCTTGTCGGGAGTGCCAAGCCCCATCGCTGTGGACAGGGCAGCTGCTGCGATGCCGACTGCAAGGACCACCAGGGATGACGCTGCGTTGGCCAGGGCTCCGGCTGCAGGCGGCTTTTCCTCTTCCCACTGGGCAGCCAGCTGCTCCGGCGTCAGGTCATCCAGGTTGGTATCCGGCGTCATCTTCACTTAGTTCCGCTGAGGCTGATGTCGTACTTCTCCACCAGTTCCTTGTACTTGGCTGCGTAGCTCTTCCACTCCGTCACAACTTCCTCGCCGGAGATTTCCTTCGGGGTCAGCGAGTTCTTCTTGTTGAATTCCTTGTAGGCGTCTGACGTGAAGGCTTCCTGGAACGAGGCGAGCAGCTTGTCCTTGACTTCCTTCGGGGTGCCCTTCGGTGCAGCCACTGCCCGGTACTGGGCAACGGGGACGTCGAAACCGGCTTCCTTCGCCGTGGGCGTGTCCGGCAGGAAGCTGGTGCGTTCCTCGGAGAAGACCAGGAGCGGTGATACCTTTCCGGCCTGGATCTGCGGCATCGCTTCGCCGAGCTGGATGGTGGCGAGCTCCACCTGGTTGCCCAGGACTGCTGTCAGGGCGGGCTTTCCACTGTCGAAGGGGATATCCGTACCCTTGACGTCAGCCTGCTTGAAGAGCACGGTCTGGGCCAGCTGGCTTCCGGTGCCCACGCCGGTGGTGCCGAAGGTGACGTTGCGGCCGGCGTCGGATACATCCTTGAACGTTTTGAAGCCGGACTGGGTGCTGGCCACCAGGACGTAGTCGTCCTGGGACAGGCCGGCGATGATGTCCAGGTCATCGATGTTCACGGCCTCGTCGGCGGAGACCGCCAACGGGGTGATGGTGATGAGGGACGCATTGAGCAGGACCAGTTCCTGGCCGTCTGCAGGTTTGCCCGCCACTTCCTTGGTGGCCAGGGCGCCGTTGGCACCGGGCTTGTTCACCACAGGCATCGGCTGGCCGAGCGTCTTGGAAGCGCCTTCGGCGAGGGCCCTGGCGATGAGGTCGGTACTTCCGCCGGCGGCCTGGCCCACGGAGAGGCTCACGGGGCCGGAGGGGTATTTGGCGGAATCAGCCGCAGCGCCGCCCGCCACGTTGCCGCAGGCAGTAAGCGCCAGCAGGGTGACGGCGGAGGCCGCGCCGAGAAGGGTGCGGCGGGTGGGGAAGTGCATCATTGGTACTCCTCATAGAGATTCGGGGCAAACCCGGTTCTTCGCTGTGAACCGAATCACTTCTGGCTCGCTCACCGACTATAGAGACGCGTTATGATGCATGTCTAAGCCCTAATATGCATCAAGTGATACCCGAAAGGCATCATGTTCACTTTCGACCAACTGGCTGGATTCATTGCGGTCGCGGAGGAGCTTCACTTCGGACGGGCAGCGGAAAAGCTGAATATGACCCAGCCCCCGCTCAGCCGCCAGATCCAGAAGCTGGAAAAGAGTATCGGCACCGAACTCCTGGAACGCGATAACCGCAAGGTGCAGCTCACTCCGGCAGGGGCTGCTTTCCTGGATGAAGCCAAGAGGCTGATGGCATTGGCCCAGCGGGCGCCCGTGACGGCCCGCCGGATCGCCACCGGCCGCTCTGGAGTTTTGCGCGTGGGCTTTACGGCCGCCAGTGGCTTCAGCATCCTGGGACCTCTCCTTGAAGAAATCGCGTCAATCCTGCCGGAGGTGGACATCGACCTCCAGGAGCTGGTGACGGGCGAACAGATCCAGGGCCTGCTGACCGGAGAGCTCGATCTGGGCTTGGCCCGCCCGCCGTTCGACCGCGACGTTTTCGATTCGCACCTGCTCTACCGCGAGGCCATGGTGCTGGCCGTACCAACAGGCCACCGCCTGGCCGGACTTTCCAGGCCGGTAGCGGACGACGACCTCCGGGACGAGCCGCTCATCATGCATTCCCCCACCAAAGCCGCCTACTTCTACGACCTCGTAATCCGCATGCATTCGATCCAGCACGGCAATGTCATTCATACGGTGAGCCAGATCCTCACCATGGTCTCCCTGGTCGCAGCCAAGCGGGGTGTTGCTTTCGTCCCGCATTCCGCCACCCTCCTGGCCATCAAGGGGGTGGAATTCCTGCCGCTGGCGGGCGGCAGCGGCGAGGAGCCGGTCGAGCTGCACGCCATCTGGAACCGCAAGGTGGCTAACCCTGCCCTGCGGAGGCTTCTGCTGGACCTGGAATTCAGGACCGAGTAGCGCCGATCCAGCTGATGAGTGTTCCGCGCTGGTGATGCCTTGCGGGTATCAATCAATACGAAAAGGGCCTTAGACAGGCATCACGTTGCGTGCCTACTCTGGACAGGAACCAGCATCCAGCCGCCCGGGAACAGTCACCATGCGGCATTCAGACAGAGGACAACATCGTGGCAAAGTACACCCCCCAGGAATTGGCAGACACCCTCAAGGAAGGCCTGCTCTCGTTCCCGGTGACGTCGTTCGATGCGCAGCTGCAGTTCGATGAGGAGAACTACCGCAAGCACCTTGCCTGGCAGGCCAGCTTCCCGGTTGCCGGCCTCTTCGCAGCCGGCGGCACCGGTGAAGGTTTTTCCCTCACACCGGCAGAATCCGAGCGCGTGGTCCGCACCGCCGTCGAGGAAGTGGGCGGACAGGTTCCCGTACTGGCATCCGCCGGCGGCTCCACGGCCCAGGCCATCGAGAACGCCAAAGCTGCGGAGGCAGCCGGTGCAGACGGCCTCCTGCTCCTGCCCCCGTACCTGACCGAAGCGGACCAGGGCGGCCTGATCGACCACGTCAGCGCCATCTGCAGCGCCACCTCGCTGGGTGTCATCATCTACAACCGCGCCAACGCCATCTACAAAGACACCACCGTGGCCACCCTCGCGGACCGCCACGAGAACCTGATCGGCTTCAAGGACGGCGTGGGCGACCTCGAACACGATGCCCGCGTGTACGCCAAACTCGGCGACCGCCTCTTCTACCTGGGCGGCCTTCCCACCGCCGAAACCTTCGCGCTCCCGCTGCTCCAGCTCGGCATGAGCACCTACTCCAGTGCCATGTACAACTTCGTCCCGCAGTTCGCCCTGGACTTCTACCAGGACGTCCGCAACAACGACCGCGTGGCCGTGAACAAGAAGCTCAACGACTTTGTGATCCCGTACCTGGACATCCGCGACCGCGTGAAGGGCTACTCGGTTTCCATCGTCAAGGGCGGCCTGGACGCCATCGGCCGCTCCGCCGGCGGCGTTCGTCCCCCGCTGCAGAACCTCGCTCCGCAGGACTTCGCAGACCTCAAAGCCCTCATCGCCACCGTTTCCTGATCAACTGGTCCTTGATCACCCGCACTTGATCACCCCCTTTAGGAGTAACCACAGTGACACTCACCGGACATTCCCTGATCGCCGGGCAGCCCGTCGTCGGAAGCGGCAACACCGCCTTTGGCTTCAACCCCGCCACCAACGAACAGCTCCACCCCGCCTACTCGCTGATCACCGGGGAACAGCTGACGACGGCGACCTCCGCCGCTGCGGCCGCGTACCAGTCCTTCAGCACTTTGGACCCCGAAACCCACGCCGCGTTCCTCGAAGCGATTGCGGACAACATTGAGGCGATCGGCGAGGAACTGGTAATCCGCGCCGGCCAAGAAACCGGCCTGCCCGCCGCCCGGCTGCAGGGCGAACGCGCCCGCACCACCGGCCAGCTCCGCCTCTTCGCCACCGTGGTCCGCCAGGGTGACTTCCGCGGCGTCCGCATCGACCCGGCCCTCCCGGACCGCATGCCCATGCCCCGGGCCGACATCCGCC
>NZ_QAIQ01000030.1 GCF_003061105.1 Arthrobacter sp. HMWF013 | reverse complement strand
CCCGCAATCCCGGTGGTTGAGCCTGCCGAACAAGACAGGCTCAACCACCGATCCATGACCCCTCTGAGGAGCACCATGTCTCTTGCCCCTACCCTCTCCCCCGCCCTTACGCCGCAGCGCGAAACTGCGCTTCTCGCGTCCGTGCCCACAGGCCTTCTGATTGGCGGGCAGTGGCGGGACGCGTCCGACGGCGGCACCTTCGACGTGCACGACCCCGCCACCGGGAAGGTGCTCGCCACCCTCGCCTCCGCCACCAGCGAGGACGCCCTCGCCGCCCTTGACGCGGCCGACGCTGTGCAGGCGTCCTGGGCGCGAACCGCACCGCGGGTGCGGGCCGAAGTCCTGCGCCGGGCCTTTGACCTGGTTACCGAACGGGCCGAGGACTTCGCGCTGCTGATGACCCTGGAAATGGGCAAACCGCTGGCCGAGGCGCGCGGCGAAGTCACCTACGGGGCCGAGTTCCTGCGCTGGTTCTCCGAAGAAACCGTCCGCGACTACGGCCGCTACCTCACCACCCCCGAGGGCAAAAACAAGATCCTCGTCCAGCACAAGCCCGTCGGCCCCTGCCTGCTGATCACCCCCTGGAACTTCCCGCTGGCCATGGCCACCCGCAAGGTCGCACCCGCCGTCGCCGCCGGCTGCACCATGGTCCTCAAACCCGCGAAACTCACCCCGCTCACCGCCCAGTACTTCGCCCAGACCATGCTCGACGCGGGCCTGCCCGCCGGAGTGCTGAACGTCGTCTCTTCCTCCTCCGCCTCCGGCATTTCCGGGCCGCTGCTCAAAGACTCGAGGTTGCGGAAAGTCTCCTTCACCGGCTCCACACCGGTGGGCAAACGACTCATGGCCGACGCGGCGCAGAATGTCCTGCGGACCTCGATGGAACTGGGCGGGAACGCCCCGTTCATCGTGTTCGAAGACGCCGACCTCGATTCCGCCGTCGAAGGGGCCATGGCCGCCAAGATGCGGAACATGGGCGAAGCCTGCACCGCAGCCAACCGCTTCCTCGTCCACGAATCCGTCGCACAGGAATTCACTGCCAAGTTCGCCAAAGCGATGGGCGCCCTGACCACCGGCCGTGGTACAGACCCCTCAACCCAGGTCGGCCCGCTCATCGACGCCAGCGCCCGGGATGACGTCCACGCCCTGGTCGCTGCCGCCGTTGACGCTGGCGCTGTCTCTTTGACCGGCGGCGCACCGGTGGACGGGCCCGGCTACTTCTACCAGCCCACCGTCCTCGCCAACGTACCCAACGACGCGGAAATCCTTCGCCAGGAAATCTTCGGCCCCGTCGCCCCCGTCACCACCTTCGGAACGGAAGACGAAGCCATCAAGCTCGCCAATGCCTCCGAGTACGGGCTCGCGTCCTACCTCTACAGCCGCAACTTCAACCGCCTCCTCCGCGTCGCCGAACAGATCGAATTCGGCATGGTCGGATTCAACGCCGGCGTCATCTCCAACGCCGCCGCACCCTTTGGCGGCGTCAAACAATCAGGCCTCGGACGCGAAGGCGGCTCCGAAGGCATCGCCGAATACACCACCACCCAATACATCGGCATCAGCGACCCCTACGCCGTCTAAACCCGCATCACAACGAGCGCCCGTCAGCCCACTCTTTTCAGGGGCCGGCGGGCGCTTGTCATGGAGCGGTGACTGTCACCGTGCTGCCGATCAGATTGGATTACACCCCAACCAGACAAGGGAGTGTCAGGGGCTTGACTTCTTTGTAGGAGGGTTCTAGAACTCAACCTCACAGGCGAAGGTTGGAGGCAGCAGTGGCCGGACAGCGAATCGGGTATGTGCGGGTGAGCACGCTGGACCAGAACGAGAAACGCCAGCTCGAAGGCCAGGTCCTGGACCGGGTCTTCACGGACAAGGCCTCGGGCAGGGACACTGCCAGGCCGGAACTCACGGAACTGCTGCGGTTCGCCAGAGACGGGGACACCGTCGTGGTGCACAGCATGGACCGGCTCGCACGCAACCTCGACGACTTACGTGCTCTCGTCCAAGGCCTGACCCGCAAGGGCGTCCGGGTGGAGTTCGTCAAAGAGAGCCTGGTCTTCACCGGCGAGGACTCCCCCATGGCCAACCTCAT
>NZ_QAIQ01000330.1:14931-20819 GCF_003061105.1 Arthrobacter sp. HMWF013 | reverse complement strand
GAGCTCGTCCTCGGGCAGGGCCGCGAGCTTGGCGATTTCGGCGCGGATCTTGCGCATGTGCCCGGTGGCGTTGGAGACGTCGCCGGTACCGGCCTCGCCCTTGGACCGGATCATCGCCGCACCCTCGTTGATGCGGCGCAGTGCCTCACCCAGGTTGGTGGCCCCACAGACGAACGGAACGGTGAACTTCCACTTGTCGATGTGGTTGACGTAGTCGGCCGGGGTCAGGACCTCGGACTCGTCAATGTAGTCCACGCCGAGGGACTGCAGGATCTGCGCCTCGACGAAGTGGCCGATCCTGGCCTTGGCCATCACCGGGACGGAGACGGCGTCGATGATCTTGTCAATCATGTCCGGATCGGACATGCGGGACACGCCGCCCTGGGCACGGATATCGGCCGGAACGCGCTCCAGCGCCATGACTGCCACGGCACCGGCGTCTTCGGCGATGCGGGCCTGTTCGACGTTGACGACGTCCATGATGACGCCGCCTTTGAGCATCTCTGCCATGCCGCGCTTAACGCGGTTGCTGCCCGTGACGCTGTTCGCGGACGAACCGGCTTCGCTGCTTACATCAGGTGTAGACACAAAAACCCCTATGGGTAGATAGATGACCTTCGCCGGGCGTGGAGTGGCACGGGGGTGCCGAAATTCACACACACGGATTGCCGGATCCAGTGACCGGGCTGTCCTAATACTAGTCCCACCGCGGCCAGCGGGCTTAATCAGCGTTAATCAGTGGCGGTGGTCTCGGCCAGGGCCTGGCGACGGACAGAGACGATGCGCTGGATCACCGTGACCAGGCTCGCCAGGGCCAGCAGCCCGAGAGTCACCAGCAGGACAACAGAAGGCAACCCCAGGCCGGTGAACCCGGTTACCACGAGGACAGAAACCAGCCGTTCGGCGCGTTCAGCGATGCCCACGTTGGCGGTGAAACCGAGGGACTCGGCCTTGGCCCTGGCATAGGAAACCACCATGCCCAGGACGAGGCAAAGCGTGGCGGCGACGGCGACGGCGTAGTCTGCGCCGCCGGTGAAGAACCAGATGGCTACACCGGCGAAGAGCGCACCGTCGGCGATCCTGTCCAGGGTGGAGTCCAGGAAGTTTCCCCAGCGGCCGCCGGTATCCCGCATCCTGGCCATGATCCCGTCCAGCACATCGGAAAAGATGAACGCCGTAATGAAGAGGGTTCCCCACCAGAGCTGGCCGAGGGGGTAAAAGACCAGGGCGCCAACCACCACACCGGCAGTCCCGATGACCGTCACAGCATCAGGGGAAATACCGATTTTCAGGAGCCAGCGGGCAAGCGGGGTGAACAGCGCGGTGAAAAAACCGCGCGCATGCCTATTCAGCATCCGTCTCCCCGGGCCACGCCTCGGCAACCTGCAGACGGACTTCGTCCAGGGTCTGCGTGATGGCCTTGGTCTGGGCAATGATGGGAAAAAAGTTGCCGTCGCCGCCCCACCGCGGAACGATGTGCTGGTGCAGGTGGGCTGCGATGCCTGCCCCGCCCACAACGCCCTGGTTCATGCCAAGGTTGAACCCGCCCGGGTTGGCCACCTTACGCAGGACGCGCATGGCCGTCTGCGTGATCTCCGCGAACTCCGCGGTTTCCTCCAGCGTCAGGTCGGTGTAGTCCGGGACGTGCCGGTACGGGCAGACCAGGAGGTGGCCGGGGTTGTACGGAAAGAGGTTGAGCACCACGTAGCAGGTCTTGCCCCGGTGGACGATCAGCGATTCTTCGTCGCTCCGCCCGGGGCCGATACAGAACGGGCAGTCATTCTCGTTCTTGAACTGGTGCTGGCCGCCTTTGATGTAGGCCATGCGGTGGGGAGTCCACAGGCGCTGGAAAGCATCCGGCACGCCCGCGAGATCAAAATCATCGGTTACGCCGGCATCGCCCGGATATCCAGCGCCTGTGTTCTCTTGCACCGTGTTCTGTCCGTTTCCGCTAGCTGGTCCGGTTGCGGACGGCTTCTGTGATCCGCTTGACTGCCTCGGCCACCGGCACGCCGTTGTCCTGGCTGCCGTCACGGAACCGGAAGGACACCGCTCCGGCCTCGGCGTCGTCGCCGCCGGCGATCAGGACAAACGGGATCTTGTCCTTGCTGGCGGTGCGGATCTTCTTGGGGAACCTGTCGGAGGACGTGTCCACCTCGGCACGGATGCCGGCCGCCTTGAGCTGGTCAACGACGTCGAACATGTAGTCGTTAAAGGTCTCGGCTACCGGGATGCCCACCACCTGGACGGGTGACAGCCACACGGGGAAAGCTCCGGCGTAGTGCTCGGTGAGGACACCCATGAACCGCTCGATCGAGCCGAAGAGTGCGCGGTGGATCATCACGGGGCGCTGTCGCGTGCCGTCGGCGGCCTGGAATTCAAGTTCGAACCGTTCAGGCAGGTTGAAGTCCAGCTGGATGGTGGACATCTGCCAGGTCCGGCCCAGGGCGTCCTTGGCCTGCACGGAGATCTTGGGGCCATAGAACGCGGCCCCACCCGGATCCGGCACCAGGTCAAGCCCGGATTCCTCCGCAACCTCGGCAAGGGTCTTGGTGGCTTCTTCCCAGGCGGCGTCGTCGCCGACGTACTTCTCCGGGTCCTTGGTGGAAAGCTCCAGGTAGAAGTCGTTCAGGCCGTAGTCCTTGAGCAGGTCCAGGACGAAGTTCAGGGTCTTGGTGAGTTCGTCCTTCATCTGCTCGCGGGTGCAGTAGATGTGGGCGTCGTCCTGAGTCATCCCCCGGACCCGGGTCAGGCCATGGACCACGCCGGACTTCTCGTAGCGGTACACCGCACCGAATTCGAAGAGCCGCAAGGGCAGTTCGCGGTAGGAACGTCCGCGGGAACGGAAGATGAGGTTGTGCATGGGGCAGTTCATCGGCTTCAGGTAGTAATCCTGGCCGGGTTTGCGTACGGTGCCGTCCTCGTTGAGTTCGGCATCCACGTGCATTGCCGGGAACATGCCCTCCTTGTACCAGTCAAGGTGGCCCGAGACCTCGTACAGGTGGCCCTTGGTGATGTGCGGGGTGTAGACGAACTCATAGCCGGCCTCGACGTGGCGCTGGCGGGAGTAGTCCTCCATCTCCTTGCGGATGATGCCGCCCTTGGGGTGGAAAACCGGCAGGCCGGAGCCCAGTTCATCGGGGAACGAGAACAGGTCCAGCTCAACACCGAGCTTGCGGTGGTCGCGGCGTTCGGCCTCGGCGATCCGTTCCTGGTAAGCCTTCAGCTCGTCCTTGCTGGGCCAGGCGGTGCCGTAGATCCGCTGCAGCTGCTGGTTCTTCTGGTTGCCCAGCCAGTAGGCGGAGGAGGAGCGGGTCAGCGCGAAGGCGTTGGAGATGAGCTTGGTATTGGGCAGGTGCGGTCCGCGGCAGAGGTCGCACCAGACGGTGTCGCCGCTCTTCCGGTCCACATTGTCGTAGATGGTGATGTCGCCGGCGCCGACCTCGACGTTGACGCCTTCGCCCGCTTCAGCCGCCTCGTTTTTCTTGCCCAGGAGTTCGAGCTTGTAGGGCTCGTCCTTCATGGCCTCACGGACCCCGTCCTCGCTGACAACACGGCGGACGAATTTCTGGTTCTGGTTGATGATCTTGAGCATCATCTTCTCGAGGGTCTTGAGGTCCTCGGGAGTAAAGGGCTCGGCGACATCGAAGTCGAAGTAGAAACCGTCCGTAATGTAGGGGCCGATTCCCAGCTTGGCGTCCGGGCGGAGTTGCTGCACCGCCTGGGCCATGACGTGGGCGGTGGAGTGGCGAAGGACGTTGAGGCCATCGGGCGAGCCGATGGTGACGGCCTGGATTTCAGCGCCCTCGGGCAGTTCCTGGTCCAGGTCCTTCAGCTCGCCGTTGACGCGGGCCACAACAACATCGCGGCGCTCAAAGAAGAGTTCCGCACCGGTTGTCCCGGTAGTCACCTTGGTCTCTTCGCCATCGACGATGAGGGTGATCTGCTGGGCATCTGACACGGGTGTCTCCTATTCAAAGTTTTAGGCTTCATAGCTTGCGGCATACGGGGACCACAGCCAGCCATCGTCAATGCTATCGGTTCCGCGGGAGGCCGACCAACGGGACCCGCGGGCCCTCAGCCGCCCATCCCGGTGATAGCCAGGCTCCGGCTGATCCCATCCAGCGGGTGGGGGACATCGGAGGTCCGGGGCTGGGACGCGGGGAACGGCAGGGTTTCCACGCGGCTCAGGTCCCATGCCATGTTGGCGCTGAGGCTGATTCCCCGCGGCCCTGTGCGCCTGGTGGTGCCGCGGATGAGCAGCAGCCTGGTGCCGAACAACAGGAGCCCGGCCTGTTCCTGTGCTTCATGGAAGAACACGGAATCGATGCAGCCCGTGCCGTCATCGATGCTGATGAAAACCACCCTGCGCCCGCCACGCATGGGCGGGGTCTGGGTGGCAATGCGCACCCCGGCCACCAGCACCTCGGTGCCGTTGCGCAGCCCCAGGAGCTTGTCCGCGGTGGTAACGCCGAGCCTGGCCAGCATGGGCCGGTGGCTGTCCATCAGGTGCCCGCTGACATCAATGGCCATCAGGTCCAGCTCTGCCCGGACGTTTTCCACCAGGGTAGGCGCAGGCAGTCCAGGCTTGACGTTCCGCAGTTCCACGTCCCCCAGCGGCAGGGACAGCTGGCCTTCCATGACCTCGCGGCCTTTCCTGGTTCCTCCTGCGGATTGCAGCTTCTGAAGATGCTGTACGAGGTCTGCGCGGTTTGCTGCACCCCCTGACTCCCGGTGCAGTGAATCAAAGGCACCCAGCCGGGCGAGCCTGTTGATGCTTGGCTTGCTCAGCCTGGACCGCGCCCGCAGGTCAGCCAGGGAGTCGTAAGGCTGCCCGGCAACAATCCGTTTGAGTTCGGTACCTGACAGGCCGTAAATACCGTTCAGGCTCAGCCTGATTCCCAGCTTTCCGCTGTCCGGCCCGTCGGCGACCCGCTCAACCCTGTACTCGGCGCCGCTGCGGTTGATGTCCAGCGGCAGGATGGGGATGCCCAGCCTGCGGGCCTCGGCCACCAGCAGCCGTTTGGGATACATGCCGGGATCGTGTTCCCACAGCCCGGCAAGGAAGGCCTCGGGATGGTGGGTCTTGAGCCATGCTGACTGGTAGGTGGGTACGGCGAAAGCGGCGCCGTGGGCCTTGCAGAAGCCAAAGCTTCCGAATGCCTTCAGGGTGCCCCAGACCTTATCCACCACCTCTGGGGAATAGCCTGTTGCCCGGGCCTCCCTGCGGAAGAACTCTTCAACCTTCAGTTCGAGGACTTCGTTGCCGAGCGCCCGGCGGAACTCATCAGCCCGGGCAAGCCCGCAGCCGGTCATGACATCGAATGTTTTGAGGATCTGTTCATGGAAGACGGTGACCCCATGGGTTTCCTGCAGCACCGGTTTCAGGTCAGGGTGCGGATAGACCTCCGGCGCGAAGCCGTGCCGGTGTTCCAGGAAAGGCCGGACCATGTCGGACTTCATCGGGCCGGGCCGGAACAGCGAAATGTCGATGATGAGGTCATTGAACTCACGCGGCGCCATCTTGCCGATCAGTTCACGCTGGCCGGGTGATTCGATCTGGAAACAGCCCAGGGTGTGGGTGCTGCGGATCAGATCGTAGGTGGGTTCATCGTCCAGCGGCACAGCATTGAGGTCGATCATGCCGTTCTCGGCGATGTAATCCGGCCCGGTTCCGTCCGGCCCCGTGGGATGGCTCCCGGCCGCAACCACCTCGGCCTTGGAAGGATGGATCCGGATCACTTCCCGGACGGCAAAGGCCATGGCGCTTTGCATCCTCACTCCCAGGACATCGAGTTTGAGCATGCCCATGGGGTCCATGTCGTGTTTGTCGAACTGGCTCATGGGCAGCCCCAGTCCGCTGGGCTGGACAGGGGTGCGGTCCAGGA
>NZ_QAIQ01000330.1:6240-14921 GCF_003061105.1 Arthrobacter sp. HMWF013 | reverse complement strand
GCTCTACCCTGCCGGCGAACTCCCGGAGCTCAGGCTTCTCCGCCAGGGCTTCGCGGAACTTCCGGGCTGAAAACCGCCACAGCTGCTTTGCGATCTCCCCGACATCGCCCTCGTCCATACCCAACGCCATCCCGGCGTCACGCACCGCACCGCGGGCGCGATACCCGTTCTGCATGCTCATCAGGGTGACACGCTCGGCGCCGAACCGGTCAAAAATCCTGCGGTAGACGTTGTGCCGCTCAGCGCTTTCGACATCGATATCAATGTCCGGCAAGGTGGCCCGGTCCCTTGACAGGAACCTCTCAAAAATCAGATCGTGCTGCAGGGGGTTAACGTGGCTGACCTCGATCAGGTAATTGACCAGGCTGGAGGCACCTGACCCCCGGGCGGCAGCCCTGACCCCCATGTCCTGGATCATCCGGGAGACTTCGGCCACGGTGAGGAAGTAGGAGGAGAACCCGAGGTTCAGGATGATGCCAAGCTCGTGGTCCAGGCGTTGGCGCATGTCCAGCAAGGCAGAGCCGGTGATACCAGGGAAACGCCGGCCGATTCCTGCTTCGCAACGCTGCACCAGTTCCAGGTGCGGGTCCTGGCTGATTCCAATGACGGACGCCTCGGGGACCACCGGCTGCTTCCATCCCATGTCCGTTACCGGATCAATCCGGCAGAAATCGGCGAGCGCCTCAGTCTGGGCCATCAGTTGCTTAAGGTCAGCTGTGCCATACCCGGCGGCATGGATGATTTCCTTGCCCAGCTGAAGCATCTGCCCTGCCGATTTCAGCCAGCCCTGCCCATTGGGCTGAAGGAGCGGTTCAGCCGCAAGTTCCGGCAGGGACTTGAGCGTCCGGGCTGAATCGAGCACGTCCGCTGTGGCTGCGCCGTCCTCGGCGCAGTAACGCACTGCATTGGTCAGCACAGCAGGGACGTGGTGTTCTTCCGCGAGTTTCAGCATGCGCACTGCATGGGAGGTGCTCAGGGGCGCTCCGGGGGCACTGAGCTGGGAGACGACCTCGGCAACCAGGGTTCCGGCAGGCATGGCCTCGACCCACCGCTTGAAAAGGGTGCGGGGCAGCAGGTACCTCCTGCCGCCCATGGCCCGGCCGACGTCGGAATCCGGGCCGATCAGGACGGTCAGCACCGGCTTCAGGGTTTTCGGGTCAAGCGTGCGTGAGGCGAGTTCAGCGCGGGTGACGGCCACCGGCACAGCTCCCCCGGCTTTGCCTGAGGTACGGGCATGGGCATCTGAGACTAACCGGCACAACGCCCGGTAGCCTGCCCCGTTGTTGTTGCCCCGGGCCAGGACCACCACGCGGCCGGCGAGTTGGGTACGGTGATCGCCGTCGTCGTCGAAGACCGCAAGGTCCACCCCCACCACGGGATCAATGCCCGCTGCCATACAGGCCTTGAGATGTTTGACGGTGCCATAAAGGCCGTCACGGTCAGTGCAGGCAAGGGCCGTAGCGCCGTCAGCGGCGGCAACCTGGGCGAGTTCGTCGGGCCAGGATACGCCGTAGTGCGCGCTGAAGGCGGTGGAAACGTGGAGGTGCGTAAAGGTCATGCTGTTTTGGGCTGGAGTGCGTCGTGGATCCGCAGGAGCCTCCAGCGGCCACTGCCGATGTGCCGTGTGAGGTCAAGGGTGAGCAGCTCGGCGGCATCCCGTTGAACTGCCTGGACCTGGACCCGCCAGATCTCGTGGTCAACCAGCCCTGGCCCGCTGCCAAGAGGTGCGCGGCTTTCTTCGGCCCACCATTGACGGCGCTCGTACCACCGCGAAGGTTCGGCGCACACCAGGTACTGCCTTCCGGCCCAGGAGAGTTCCAGTGGCTGTCCGTCCGGAGTGCAGCGGACGTCCACAGACTCGCTGAACATACCCATGGGTGCCTCCCGGAGCCGGCTGATACAGACGTTCGCAGTGATTTGTTCGAATATGTATTCGAATAAATCAAGTCTACGCCGGTGCCCCGGCAAAACCTAGACGGGGGTGGACGGACGGCCGGCAGGAGGGCAGGATTGTGCCATGAGCTCCCATGACGCACTCCTCAAGCACGTAAGCATCGAAGCCCAGGACACCACGCTCGTGGCCAACTTTGATATCGACGGCAACATACCGGGGGCTGGTGCGTACGTAGTGGGACTGGTGGCGTCCAGCCCTGACCATTCCTCGCAAAGACGGCTGGGTATTGAATTCCTGAACGGGGAGGCAATCGCCTTCTACTCGTTCTGCCATGACCAGACCACCGAGGAAAACTATGACCTTTCCGGAGTGACCCACTCAGGCAACACCATCACGGGAAACTTCCCCATGGCAGCCATTCAAGGGCTTGGCAAAGGGCACTTCATGACGGCGTTCAGCGAAGCCGACGGCCGCGATTTCCAAGGGGGCTTCCCGGTCGAGGAAGCACTGTAAGTCGAGGAAGCACTGTAAGTGGAAGCACTGCAGAAGTGCTTCGGAGACTCAGCTGGTTTCTTTGTGGACCTTGAGCTCGAGTTCAATAAAGCCTGAAATCATGGCCCGGTACGTGGACTCCACGATGTCCGGATCGATGTCCTTCTTCTCGGCGGCGTTCCGTACATGCTCAATCACCCGCTCCACCCGGCCAGGAGCACGGACTTCAGCGTCGTCCCCCTTTAAAGTGCCGGCAATCCGGATCAGCCGTTCACGCCGCGCGATCAGGGTTACGATCTGGTCGTCCACCTCGTCCACCGCAATGCGCACGGCAGCGAGCTGTTCCTTGTCGGCCAAAGCGTCCCGTTCGTTTCCTTGTATTGTCGCCATGATCTGACAGTATCGAAGCATGCAGCCCAGAGTCGACTTCATCTCACTAGGTGTTCGCAGCGTTGAGGCTTCCCGCCGGTTCTATGCGGAAGGCCTTGGCTGGCCCATCCACCGCGAGATTCCCGGAGACGTGGTGTTTATCCAGGTCAACCGGGGCCTGATACTTTCCCTGTGGGACGCCCGGCAGATGCAGGCCGAGGCAGGGGTCAGCGCCCCCGGCCCGGTCCCGTGCATCACGCTGAGCCATAATCTTGCCGGCACGGAGGAAGTGGACCAGGTCCTTGCTGAGGCTGCGGCGGCGGGGGCAACCATGGTTGCCGGGCCGATCACCCAGCCCTGGGGAGGCTACAGCGGTTATTTCGCCGATCCGGACGGCTTCCGGTGGGAAGTTGCGTACAACCCCACGTGGGCAGTGAACGACGACGGCGAAGTCACCGTTTAGCGCTTCCCGCGCCTTAGAAGAGTGCCTCCACCGGGTGGATGAGTTCCGGGGAATTGTTGCGGACGTTTCCCACCTCCCGGCCAACGGAATCCACGTGCCAGTCCGCTGCCACCTCTTTCACCCGCGCGCGGACCAGGTCCACGAGGAAGGCGGCGTCCTCGATCTGCGGGTCGATCCAGGACTCCATCGTGGCGCGGTCCATAGGCAGCGGTACACGGTCGTGCAGGGCAGTGAGTTTGCCGAACACGGTGGACTCGGCACCCGGCGGCGGAGTGTCCGCCGTCAGGATGGACGTGGAAAGCAGCCACCGTCCGGGATCGCCCTCGGCCTTGGACGGATCCTTCCACCACTCGTACAGGCCGGCGAACACCAGGCCGCTCCCCTTGCCCGGGTGGACGTAGTAGGGCTGTTTGGCTTTGCCGGTGCCCTGCTTCCACTCGTAATAGCCGTCAGCCGGAACGGCGCAGCGGCGGGACTGGATGGCCTTGCGGAACGCCGGCTTCTCCAGCACCGTCTCGCTCCTGGCGTTGATCATCTTGGCGCCAATGCCGGGATCCTTGGCCCAGGACGGAACCAGGCCCCACCGGGCCACATGCAGCTGCCGCACGGTAGCGTCATCCTTCAGGCGCTCCAGCACGATGGGAACATCGTCCGTGGGTGCCACATTCCAGGACGGCGGCAGCTCCACGTCCTCTTCCAGCTGCGCGTCGAACTCCGCCAGCAGATCCCCCACGGCACGTGCCATCACATAGCGTCCACACATGGCTTCAGCATGCCATCACTGCAGGGCACTGTCATCCGGCGCCACCCGCACCGGGGAATACCCTGCTGCGGGTTACCGTTGAAAGGAACGAACCCCCTCAACGAATTCAGGAGAGCTCCGTGGACTTTACCCCCGAGAACGGCACCATCACCATGTTTTCCACCACCTGGTGCGGTTACTGCAACCGTCTGAAGAAGCAGCTGGACGCGCAGGGCATCGGCTACACGGAGATCAATATCGAAGAGGTGGAGGGCACAGCCGAGCTCGTAGAGCAGCTTAATGGCGGCAACCAGACCGTCCCCACCGTGCTCTTCCCGGACGGCACAGCCGCCACCAACCCCTCCTTGGCGGAGGTCAAGAGCCGCCTCGCGGCCTAGCTCTCCCCGGCACATGTGGTAGACAGAACGGGACCAACATCCGTGTTGGTCCCGTTCTGTCTATCTGCATTAAGGGAGCCTTCCGTGGTCCATAAAGTCAAAGGTGTTGTAGCCCGTTCCAAGGGCGCCCCGGTCACTCTGGAGACCATCCTGGTCCCGGATCCCGGCCCGGGTGAGGCCCTCGTTGACATCATCACGTCAGGCGTCTGCCACACAGACCTGCACTACAAGCTCGGTGGCATCAGCGATGACTTCCCCTTCCTCCTCGGTCATGAGGCCACCGGCGTGGTCAGTGCCGTCGGCCCTGACGTCACGAACGTCGCCCCGGGTGACCGGGTGGTGCTGAACTGGCGGGCTGTCTGCGGGAACTGCCGGGCATGCAACCGCGGTCAGGCCCAGTACTGCTTCAACACACACAACGCCACCCAGAAAATGACGCTC
The DNA here is from genome assembly GCF_003061105.1 of Arthrobacter sp. HMWF013. Lineage (GTDB taxonomy): Bacteria > Actinomycetota > Actinomycetes > Actinomycetales > Micrococcaceae > Arthrobacter. The sequence goes on along the minus strand of NZ_QAIQ01000330.1, from coordinate 10,122 downwards.
GAGGACGGCACCGAACTCTCAGCCGCCCTCGGGATCGGAGCCTTCACCGAGAAGACGCTCGTGGCCGCCGGCCAGTGCACCAAAGTGGATGCCGACGCCGATGCTGCCGCGATCGGGCTGCTCGGCTGCGGCGTGATGGCCGGGCTGGGTGCCGCCATCAACACCGGCGGGGTCAAGCGCGGCGATTCGGTGGCCGTCATCGGCTGCGGCGGCGTGGGCGTGGCTGCCATCGCAGGTGCCGCGCTCGCGGGCGCGACCACCATCATCGCGGTGGACATCGACGCGAAAAAGCTGGAACGCGCCACAGAACTCGGCGCCACCCACACGGTTGACTCCTCCACGAACGACCCCGTGGAGAAAATACGCGAACTCACCGGCGGCTTCGGCGCCGACGTGGTGATTGACGCCGTCGGACGCCCCGAAACGTATAAGCAGGCCTTCTACGCCCGCGACCTCGCCGGCACAGTGGTCCTGGTGGGCGTCCCCACCCCTGAGATGACGCTGGAGCTGCCGCTGCTGGACGTGTTCGGCCGCGGCGGGTCGCTGAAGTCCTCCTGGTACGGCGACTGCCTGCCGTCCAGGGATTTCCCCATGCTGATCAGCCTCTACAAACAGGGCAAGCTGGATCTGGATGCGTTCGTCACCGAGCGGATCACCCTCGACCAGGTGGAGGAAGCCTTCAACAAAATGCACTCGGGTTCGGTCCTGCGCTCGGTGGTGGAACTGTGAGCCTCCGGATCGACCGTCTGGTCACCTCCGGGACATTCTCGCTCGACGGCGGCACCTGGGACGTGGACAACAACGTCTGGATCGTGGGCAACGACGAGGAATGCGTAGTTATCGATCCGGCACACGACGCCAAGGCCGTCGCTGCTGCAGTGGGCGGCCGGACGCTGAAGGCCATCCTGCTGACCCACGGCCACGACGACCACATCCGGTCAGTGGGCGACTTCCGGGACCTCATCCAGGCCCCGGTCCACATCCACCAGGCTGACTGGATGCTCTGGCGCAGCGTGTATCCCGAGGTGGATCCCGACGTCGATATCAGCCACGGAGACCTGTTCGAGGTGGCCGGTGCAAGACTGAAGGCCCTGCACACCCCCGGGCACTCGCCGGGTTCGGTGTCCTTCCACCTGGCGGACGGGCCCGACGGCGAAGGCACCGTCTTCAGCGGTGACACCCTGTTCCAGGGCGGTCCGGGAGCGACGGGCAGGTCCTACAGCGACTTCCCCACGATCATCGATTCAATCCGGACCTGGCTGCTGCCCCTTCCGGCCGGGACCGTGGTCCGCACCGGCCATGGGGACACCACCACGATCGGCGCGGAAGCTCCGCACCTCGAGGAATGGATCGCCCGGGGCCACTGACAGCCCCGCACGCCAACGGCGCGGGCTACGCTTCCTCTCCGGTGACCCCGGCATAGCTGCTGAATCCGGCATCCCTGAGGGAAACGTGGCCCGCGTACGCAGCGATCACAGCGTCCTGGACATCCTCGACCGTCAGGCCGGGGACCAGGTCGTTGGCCGCACCAGCCGTGGCCGGGTCCCAGTCCAGGCCCAGGGCTGCGTAGCTGTCCGTCAGCACCCTGCGGATGGGAGCGGAATTTTCCACCACAATCACTGAGCTGAAGAGCCAGCCACCGCTCACCACGCGCTGGGCCGTGCCAACAAGCTTGACCCGGTTCGCCGGGTCAGCGGAGTTGATGCCGTGCACACTGAACTCTCCAGGACAGTACTCCCCCGGGATTTCGCCCACAGCTGCCTGCACGCCGACGCTCCGCAGGGCCTGGGCCAGCAATTCGCCGAAGAAACCGAACCTGTTCTTGGAACCGGCAATGGCATCGGCATGGGGTTCGATGTGGTCCACCACAAGGGTGCCCTCGTGGTAGGCGGCAGCACGGCCGCCGGCCTTCCGTACCAGGGGCTCAAAACCGAGGTCCAGGCAGGCCCGGGCAGCGGCGTCGAAGCCCGGCAGGCGGGTGTCCCGTTGGCCGAAGGCGACGGTGGGTGCAGGCCGGTACAACCTCAGGGTGGGACCGATGCGGCCCGTTTTTGCCTGGGTCAGCAGTTCGAGTCCAAATTCCAGGTCACGTGCCGCTCCCAGCGACCGGTCCTGACGCACCACGGTGAGCGTGCGGGGTCCCGCCTGGCCCTCCAGCATCTTGCTAAGCTCCCTCATGGTCATACTGCAATTCCTTGTTGTCGCCGTTGCGTTCGCGGCCATTGACGCCGTCTGGCTCAAGTTGATGAACCCTTTCTACCGCAGCCACATCGGTGAGCTGCTGGCAGACAAGCCACATTTAGGGTACGCCGTGGCCTTCTATCTCATGTACATCGCGGGGATTGTCTTCTTTGCGCTGCGGCCGGCGCTCGACGGCGGCAGCTGGCTGACCGCCGTCGGCTATGGGGCGGCGCTGGGCGCTTTCGCCTACGGAACCTACGACCTCACGAACGCCGCCACCCTCAAGACCTGGCCGCTGCAGCTCATTGTGGTTGACATGCTGTGGGGCGCGGTGCTGACAGGCTTGTCCACGCTCGCGGGATGGCTGGTATTCCGCAGCAGCTGACCTCCGGCAGCACCTGGCATAAGGCACCTGACATACAGCGGAAGATTCCGCGCCGCGGCAGCCCACGTGGATAGACTCAGGAGCTGGTTCAACCTGCCAATCCCCGGGAGAGGTCATCCACTGATACGCGTTATTAGCTACAACCTCCGGAATCACCAGGCCAGCGGAGAGCTGGTGGACCTGGCCCAGGATTTCCGCGCAGATGCGCTGTGCCTGCAGGAATGCGATACCACCAGGCTTCCGGACACCGTGGGACCGCTGCATCTCGCCGATGCCACCAAGGGCAACCGGCTCGGCCTGGCCATCTATTACCGACGCGACCGCTTTACCGCTTATGAGACAAAGACCTTCGCGCTGAAGAAGTCCCTGCACGACATGGTGCTGGCACCGGCCCACGAGCGGCTGATCGGCATGCGGGTACGGGACAACGAGACTGACCACGAGCTGGTGATCTCCTCCTTCCATGCGTCTCCGCTGACAGCCACCAACTCGCTGCGGCGCAACCAGATCCACGCCGCCCACGCCGAACTGCTGGGCATGGGAACAGGCCTGATGACCCTGATGGTGGGCGATTTCAATTACCCGCTCTTCACCAGGAGCCTCACCGCGCACCTTAAGGATTCCGGGTATGAGCTGTCTCTCAGCAACCGCAGGACCTACACGCGGTACAAGGTCTTCAAGGGCCACTTCGACTTCGCCACATCACTGGGACTGGACATCGGGAACGTCGAAACCCTGCCGCGTGGCGCATCGGACCACCTGCCCATTCTGGTCACCGCGGAATACGGCCAGGAGTCCACGCCCGCTGGCGGCCAGCCCACTTCCTGACCACAACAACTCCCGGAGGCCCTGATTGCGCAGCGACTGGATCAGCAAGGCAATACCTGCCGTCGGGGCGGCGCGCAACTACAAGCGTTCCTGGCTGAAGTCTGATCTCACCGCCGGGGCCGCACTGAGCGCTGCCCTGATTCCCGCGGGCATGGCCTACGCCGAGGCATCCGGGCTCCCTGCCGTGACAGGCCTTTACGCCTCAGTGGTCCCCATGTTCTTCTACGCACTGTTCGGCCCCGCCCGGGTGGTCATAGTGGGACCCGATTCCTCGCTGGCTCCGATGATCGCGGCCGCCATCCTTCCGTTGGCCGGCCGGGACCCGGACCACGCCGTGGCCCTGGCCGGCATGCTGGCCATCCTGATCGGCGCCTTCCTCCTGGCCGGGCGGATCCTCCGGCTGGGGTTCGTCACGGGCCTGCTGTCCAAACCGATCCGGATCGGCTACCTCAACGGCATTGCCCTGACCGTGATGGTGAGCCAGCTGC
>NZ_QAIQ01000330.1:0-6221 GCF_003061105.1 Arthrobacter sp. HMWF013 | reverse complement strand
CCGCCGGCGCCGTTGCCCGGGGTGACACCAACCCCGTTGCCCTGGCCTTCGGGGCCGGTACCCTCGCAGCCTTGATCGCCGGCCGCCTCCTGCCGTGGAAATTCCCGGGCGTACTGGTTGCCGTGGCCGCATCCACCGCGGCCGCAGCCGCTTTGAATCTGACCACCGAGCTGCCACTGGTCGGTGCTCTGCCGGCCGGCCTGCCCTCCCCTGCCCTGGGCGGTATCAGCGTGGACGACGTCGTCTCGCTCATAGCTCCGGCAGCGGGCATTGCCCTCATCGCCTTCGCCGATACCTCCACGCTCTCCAAGAGCCTCGCCGCACGCCGTGGGATCAGGGTCAACGGGAACCACGAAATGGGTGCGTTGGGGATCGCCAACGCCGCCAGCGGGCTGCTGGGCGGGTTCCCTGTGTGCGGAAGCTCTTCCCGGACCCCCATCGTTCTCGACGCGGGTGCAAAGACCCAGTTCAGCGGCATCGTGGCCGCTGCCATCGTGGTGGTCTTTATGGTGGCCGCGCCCGGTGTGACAGCTTTCCTGCCCACCGCCACTCTTGCCGCGGTGGTGATGGTGGCGGCTTCATCGCTGGTGGACTTCAAAGCCCTCTTCCGCCTGGTCAGGATGAGCAAGACCGAGGCGGTCCTGCTCATCGCTGCTTTCCTGGGCGTGGCTTTCGTCGGGGTCCTGGAGGGAATCGTGGTGGCGATCGGCCTGTCCCTGATGGCCTTCGTCCGCCGGGCCTGGGATCCTTACCGCACGGAGCTGGCCAGCCTGGACGATGTTCCCGGCTTCCACGACATCACCCGGCATCCGGAGGGCCAGCGGGTCGACGGCCTCGTCATCGCCCGTTTTGATGCGCCGCTGTTCTTTGCCAACGGTGAAGTTTTCACCGAACACATCCGCACCCTCGTGGCGGAGGCCCCCACTCCGGTGCGATGGGTCATAGTGGCCGCCGAACCCATCACGGATCTGGACACCACGGCGCTGGACGAACTTGTCCAGCTCGACGACGAGCTGGCGAAGCAAGGCATCAGCCTGGTCTTCGCGGAGATGAAGGGGCCGGTCAAGGACAGGCTGACCCGCTTCGGGGCCACCGCACGGTTCACCTCGGACCACTTCTACCCAACCATCCACAACGCAGTGCGCAGTTACAGGAAGGACGCGGGCCTGGACTAGGTCCTGCGCAGTGTCAGGATCTGTTCGGCCCGCCCGAACGGGCCCTGGAGATCGTGCAGGACGGTCGAGGTCAGGCCAATGCCGTCGGCGCCGAATGACACCGCATTGTCCAGTCCCAGCCATTCGCCCACGGGCCTGCGGTACATGTGGATCTGCAGGTCCAGGTTGGGGAACGCGTAACTGTCTTTCCCCGGAGGGACCCGGGCCGCGATCCCGTTGGCGGTGTCCACCAGTCCGATGAGGCGGGCCAGATCCCCGCTGTCTGCTTTGTCCGTCAGGGGGTGTTCCGTTCGCAGCCAGACCTTGCCGGCACCGGGCCGGTGGCCGTCGGCCGCGCGCATCTCAAGGGACCGGATGTAGCCGCCCGGCCACACGCTTGGCCCGTCGTAGGGTTTGCATTCATCCGGCGCGGGTATGGCGGTGTCCTCGATGGCGGCCACTGCCGAGGTGTCACTGGTGACCATCCGCCAGGCGGTGGCCCGGATGGCGACCCTGGCATTGGCGATGAGTTCGGCCTGCAGGAGCTCGATAGTCCGGCCCGGGCGAAGGGTGGAGGTCACGATGTGGAACTCCCCGCCGGGGATCAGTCCCAGGATTTCGTAGCTCAGGCGGGCCATCCGCATGTCAGCGCGGGGTTCGTGGCGCTCCAGGCTGTCGGCCAGCAATCCCGATGCCGGTGCCATGTGCTGTTCATGGACGTTCCAGGCGCCCTGGGCGTGAATGGTGGACCGGAAACGGCCGCCGCCCAACGCCTCATAGTAAAAGATGCCATCAGCCAGCTCGGGCAGATCCTTGGTCAAAGTGGGGCCTTCCTGCGGTACCGGGTGAATGAGGATTAACTCTACCGGTGCGGCCGGGGCCCGGAACCGATGCCGCGAAATACAGGCGCGCAGGAACCCCGGCTGGGTAGACTCGGAAACTGGTCCTGTCAGCAACCCTCTGAAGGGTGTTCCAAGAATGCGCGTCATCAGCTATAACCTTCGCGAGCATAAAGCGAGCGGCGAACTCCTCGCCCTCGCGCGGAATTTCGATATCGACGCCTTGTGCCTGCAGGAGGTGGATTCGAGCGATCTGCCGCAGACCCTGGGGCCGCTGCATCTGGCGGACTCCACCAGGGGCAACCGCCTGGGGCTTGCCATTTACTACCGCACCAGCCGGTTCACGGCCCTTGATACGCAGTCCTTTGCGCTGAAGAAATCGCTGCACGACAGGGTGTTGGCCCCTGCCCATGAGCGGCTGATCGGCACACGTGTTGTGGACAATGAAACCCAGCATGAACTGGTGATCGGCTCATTCCACGCCGCGCCCCTCACGGCCTCCAACTCGCTGCGGCGCAAGCAGATCCATGCCGCCCACGCAGAGCTGCTCAGCATGGGCAGCGGGCTGATGACGCTGATGGTGGGCGATTTCAACTACCCGTTCTTCACCAAGAACCTCCATACCCAGATGAAGGAGACCGGGTATGCGTTGTCCCTCAGCGACCGCCGCACCTACACCCGGTACAAGTTCTTCAAGGGCCATTTCGACTTCGCCACGTCCCTGGGCCTGGACATCGAGAGTGTGGAAACGCTGCCGCGGGGCAAGTCAGACCACCTGCCGATCCTGGTCAGCGCCGAATACGGCCAGGACTACTGAACCCGCTCCGAAGACAGGCCAAGCAGCCGCGGCCGGAGCGCCGGCCAGGACCTGGCGAAACCGGGGTGGAGTTCCTTGCCATGCACTTCCGGCACCGGAACCCAGCTCAGCTCGAGGCTTTCGGGATCACTGATCACCGGGTCAAACGGCCGGATCACCTGCACCACAACGGTGGTGTAGGACCAGTAACCCACGTCCAGCACCGTAGTAAAGAGCACGCTCACATCAGTGGCCGGTACCGCGGCTTCCTCGTGCGCCTCCCGGAGGGCTCCGGTAATGGCGTCCTCGTCCTGGTGCAGGGCCCCGCCGGGAAGCCCCCAGGTCCCGCCGTTGTGGCTCCAGAGGGCGCGGTGCTGGAGCAGGACGCCTTTGCCAGGGTCATAGGCCAGCACCCCGGCGGCACCGAACCTGCCCCAGAACTTCCCGTGGACACCCTCCACCCACGCGTCACCGGGATCCCGCGGACCGGTCAGCGGGGGCCTGGCATGGGGATTTGCACCGGGAGTCGTAGCAGCCAAGGAATGATCCATGACTCCAGTCTGACAGGTGCCCTCCCCCGGCGCAGCGGACGCCGCGCGCTGACCGGTCAGCTGCTGTGCCCGCGCTCGACGGCGAAATCGCCGCCGGGGTACATTACTGTTTCGTGGCCGTCGTCGAAGCGGACCAGATAGGGCGGGTGGCCTTCCTGGCCCCTCACCTCCAGGATCACCCCGTGCCGGTCCGAGGCCCCTACGGTCCTTCCATGGACGATGATCCTGTCACCCTGCGCTGCCTCCATGGCAATCACCTCCAAGCCTCAGAGTACGACTGAGCGGACGGCAGGAACAGGGGCGAACCCTTACGATTCGTGCAGGGGTTGGCAGCGGGCCATCCCATTGTCTAGGGTGGGACCCTAAGCATGCTTAGCTTTCCTTGGTCAAGGCGAACCGCCTGCCCGTTGTAGCCCCAGTCAATTGGAGGAATTCCTTGACGGACCGTTCACCTTCCGGAACCCTGTGACGGCCTACGGGAAAATCCCGCCTCCGGTGCAGCACCAAACGCTCCACCTGAACGGCGGAACACCCTCGCCCTGAAGGGGCAGGGCACCAGAAGACCGACGGCGGCGGTGTGCTCCAGCAGGGGGGCGCACCGCCGTCGTTGTTTATTCAACGCCTGGTTAGTCCCTGGCCTCCGCGAGCAGTGCGTCGGTGGCGGGATCAGGCTCGCCGTCGAAAAACTGCGCCAGTACCGTCTTGAACACGGTCTCCCCCGGCGCGGCGCGCAGGAACAGCGTCATGGAGGACTGCAGCTTCCTGGCATCAATGCCGCCAAGGATGTCTTGGGCGGAGCGGCCGGCATGGGTGGTTATCGCCGCTGCGCACTCCAGCAACCGGGGGCCCAGGATCCCGTGCTTGAGGTAGGCCTGCGCTTCCGGCAGCGAGGTGATGGCGTACCTGACGGACGTGGGGCTCGTGCCCAGCCCTGCGAACTGGGGAAAGATGAACCACATCCAATGGCCCGTCTTCTGCCCAAGCTGCAGCTCCGCCAGTGCCTGCCCGTAAGTCCCTGAGTTGTCTTGGGCCTCCACGAAGCGTTCCAGGTTGTAGGTCTCGCTCATTCTTTGTCTCCTCTTATCTAAGCGGTCCCGGCGGTGATGCCGGATGTCTGTGTGGCGGCTTGGCGGACCGAGTCCTCGGGGTCCTGGCGCCACCTGCCAATGACGGTCTCTGCGCGTTGCCGGTCTTTCCCCTTAAGCCCGGCCAACAGCGGCAGGACGACGTCTGCCACAAGGGGGGTCACCAGTTCGGCTGTCCGGGCAGTGCGGATGAACCCCTCGACCCGGGTCAGATCTGTATGCCGCAGCAGGTCAGCGCTGGATTGCAGGAGAACCACTGCCGCCAGCCTGCGTTCAAAGACGGGCCGCCTGCCGGGGCCGGGTTGGCCCCAAAGCAGCGAGGCCAGCGCCGTCACTTCGTCATGGTCAAGCTCCTTGAACTTCCGGCGGGCATCGCGGACCGTCCCGCGGATGGCTCCCACCGAAGCCCCGTAAGAGGCCAGGGCACCGCCAATCCTGGTCTCAACGTCATCGGCCCGATACCACGAGCCCTCGTTCTGCAGCGTGGTGTCGATGAAAGCCGCCGCATCCTGCACCCTCTGACTCATGGCCTACCGTCCGCGGCGCCCGGAAGATGCGTGGTTGATGCAGAACGTCGTCCAGGGCCGGGCCTCGAGCCGGCCTTCGGCGATTCGCTCTCCGCAGACCGCGCAGCTTCCATACGTGCCATCCGCGATCCGCTGAAGTGCCGCTTCCACTTCGGCCAGCCCGGAAGTGCTCTGGTCCAGGAGGGCAGCCGCCTGGGACAGTTCGAAGGCAATGGTGGCACCTTCCGGGTCGTGTTCATCGTCCACATTGGAATCCTGGCGGGCCGCATTGGCCGAGGAAATGTCGGCCCGGAGCGCCGGCAGCAGTGCCAGTTTCCGGGCGCGCTCGTCCTCCAGGAGGAGCCGGAACCGTTCGAAATCAGCCATGGGGAAAGCCTAGCCCCGACGCCCGCCGCAAGAGGCTCGACAACCACCGGTGGAAAGAGCATGCTGGCAATCGTAAGCGCTTCAGATGCTGCCCGGCGGCCAGGGACGGACAGCTGATGGGCAAGAATCCCGCAGAGAAAGTCGCCCGCCATGCCTACAAATATCGTGACCCAGCTGGCAGCCAAATCCCACGACACTCCGGATGAGAAGCGCCGTCCGGACAAGACTGAGGTGGACGTCGTCAGTTTGGGCGACTACACAATCGGCCGTTTCACCTTCCACCCCGGGTGGCGCTGGTCCGACTGCATCAAACCCGTGGTCGGGACCGATTCGTGCCAGAACAACCATGTGGGTTATTGCGTGTCCGGAGCGCTCAGCGTCGAGACCACGGACGGCAGCCGCATCGGCATCACGGCCGGCAATTCCTACACCATTCCGCCCGGACACGACGCCTGGGTGGACGGGGACCAGCCCTTCGTGGGCATTGAATTCCTCAGCGCGGCGGAATTCGCGAAGGCCCCGGGAACCTGACGGACCGCCCTACGCGGCCGGGCGTCAGTACCAGTTGTTGGCAACCGAGTGACTCCAGGCACCGCACGGAGACTTGTACCTGTCCGCGATGTAGGCCAGGCCCCAGTCCACCTGCGTCCTGTAGCTGGTGAGCCAGTCGCTCCCGGCAGAGCTTAACTTGCCGGGCGGCAGCGCCTGGGGGATGCCGTACGCGCCCGAATAAGGGTTGGTGGCTGTGGTCAGCCAGTTGGACTCCTTGGTCCAGAGCTGGGCGAGGCACTGGAACTGGTCCTGGCCCCAGCCGTAGGCGGACAGTCGCCCGGAGGCGTAGCTCTTCGCCCCGGCCGGATCGTTCACAGCGCCGCCCGGCACAGACGGCACGACGACGGCGGG
>NZ_QAIQ01000329.1 GCF_003061105.1 Arthrobacter sp. HMWF013 | reverse complement strand
CGCCGTGACGTCCAGTGCCACCGGTACCGCGCCGTCGTCGGAATCCTGGACAAGCTTCACCACCTCGGATGGTGAGCTGACCTTCGACCACCCGGCAGCCTGGGGCGTGCGGGACCCCGCCGGGGACCTGCCCGAGGGCGGCGGGGCGTTCGCCGAGGTGACCAACGCGGCCGGCAAGCCGCTGGCGACGCTCCGGACCAACATGGCGACGGGTTCAACGTGCATGGAGAAATACCCGTACGAAGTGTTGGAGTCGCAGGAACTGCCGGCCCTGACGCAGGACGGAGCCGCACCCAGGTACGTCTACGAGACCCGCGGTAACGATGCAGCCCCGGGACCTGCCGATACTCCCGCGGCGGCCTATGGCATCACCACGATGCAGCCGCCCACCGGGGACTCGACCTGCGCCATCTTCCACTTTTTCACCTGGCCGCCCACCGCCGCCATGTTCGGCGCGTTCTTCAGCCCGGACAACAACGTGACGCCCGGGGCGGAGTCCCTGCCCTATGTGGAGCAGGCCAAAAAGTACGCGGAAACCGAGGAGTACGCGGACATCAAGCGGATGATTACCTCGCTGCGTCCGGCGGGGTGAGTTGACCGACTGTCCGCCTCCGGACGCCCCGCAGCTCAAGGTTCCCTCAAGATTTTGGGCGATGGCCCCAGATGGCGTTACCGCCACGGGCGGCCCGTACATTGATTTACGGCCTTGGCTTGCTTTCCCAACCCGAAGCCTCGGAAGCCCCCGCGCTGGAGTTCAACTCGTGTGGGGGCTTCCAATCAAAGGCCGTGATGCGGCTTAGCGCGTACGCAGTGCGGCGCAGATATCGACGGATTGGCCCGCCGTGCTTTCTAGGGTCCAGACACCTTCTGTAGTGACGGTGTACACAACCCGCCCGAGGTACAGCGTCGTGGAAGGCCCGGAGGGTACGTCCGTAGGGAAGAAAATGAGGACGTTGTGGCCAGTGACTGAGCTTGTGGACGTTCCGTCGGCGTTGTAAGTCGTTCTGTTCACCGACCCATTCGACTCGAAGGTGATGGAGGCCTTCGTGGTGAGGTTCGTGAACGTCAGGGTGTAGCCCTTGCCGGCTTCGATGGATTTCACGACGTTTCCGTTGCGGTCTTCGAACTCTTTGTAATGTCTCTTGGAATCTGCTCCTTCCACCCGGAGGTCAAATCCGGCACAGGCGAGACCAGCCGGCAAATCCTGGGAAAAATCCGGGGCGGCGGTTGCCGCCGGGGCGCCGCACAGGGTTGCGGCGATACTTGCCACCACGGCAAGGCTGGCAGGTGACTTTCGGTTCATCGGATTACCTCCACTGCTAAGAAGCGATGCTTCCCTGAGATGGCACGCCGTCATGTGACTGACAGTGGAGACCGTTCGCCGTTGACTTTCAAAACTTAGGGCTGGCCGTTCCACCTGTCAACGAGTTTTTCTTACCCGGCCCATGACATTGGAATGAGGCGGGTGCCTAAAGGTTGGTCATCCGCTCCGCGGCCTCGCTGTACCGGCCGCCCTCGACGGTGATCCTGTCTGCGGCGTCGTTGATCTCGGTGAGTTCCGCGGCGGAGAGCCTCACGTCGGCGGCGCCGAGGTTCTCCTCGAGCCGGTGCAGCTTGCGGGTGCCCGGAATCGGCACGATCCACGGTTTCCGGGCCAACAGCCAAGCCAATGCCATCTGCCCGGGGGTGGCTCCCTTGCGCTCGCCGATGCTGGTCAGCAGGTCCACCACGGCCTGGTTGGTCGCGAGGGCTTCGGGGGTGAACCGTGGGATGGTGCTGCGGATGTCGTTGCCGGCTTCGAAGGTGGTGGACGCGTTGATGGTGCCGGTGAGGAAGCCTTTGCCCAGCGGGCTGTAGGGGACGAACCCGATGCCCAACTCCTCGCACGTGGCCAGGACTTCCTCCTCAGGACGCCGCCACCAGAGCGAATACTCACTCTGGACGGCGGTCACCGGCTGGACGGCGTGGGCGCGGCGGATGGTGGCCGCCGCGGCCTCGGACATGCCGAAGTGCTTGACCTTCCCGGCTTCGATGAGCTCTTTGACCGCCCCCGCGACGTCCTCGATGGGAACGTCGGGGTCCACCCGGTGCTGGTAGTAGAGGTCCAGTGCATCAACCCCAAGCCGCTGCAGCGATCCTTCCACTGCTTCCTTGATGTGGTCAGGCCGGCTGTTGACACCGCCCCGGGGCTTGCGCTCCGCGGGGTCGATGTCGAAGCCGAACTTGGTGGCGATCACCACCTGGCCCTTGAACGGGGCCAGGGCCTCACCCACCAGTTCCTCGTTAATGTAGGGACCGTAGATCTCCGCAGTGTCGAAGAACGTGACGCCGCGGTCCACGGCGGTGCGGATCAGGCAGATCATCTCGGCCCGGTCCGGGGTGGCGCTGAAACCGCCGGTCATGCTCATGCAGCCCAGCCCAATGGCGGAGACTTCCAGGCCGTTGGTGCCGAGGGTGCGCTTTTCCATGGGTGATGCTCCTGTACGTGATGAGGGAAGGACGGCTGAGGGCCGTCCCGTGGTCCACATCAACGACGGTATCCGGGCGCGGAAAAGCGTGGGAGTGCCTGCGAGTACCCCCTAGGACCGCCGATCAGTCACCCCCGCCATGTGGCCATAGAGGCCCGGCAGGCTTCCAGGCTTGGCCGGCTGCCCGAAAAGCTGCCACTGCCTTTGGTTTCTCTTACATATTTTGCGCCTCCTGCGTGGATAGCATGAGGTGACCGGACAGAGCCGTCCGGGCCAGCTCCAAGCAGAAGGAAACCGATGGCAGCGGTTACGGTGGACGACATCCTCTCGGATGTCCCCTTGGGTTTCGCCAGCCTTATCCTTCGTCCGGCCCCGGCGGACGGGGCGATCGAACGGTTCCTGATCGTGGATGCCGATGATGAAACCGCCGACGGCGGGGCGGCCTTTGTCCTGCTGATCGGCGTCCGGGGACGCTCGGCTTTGCCTGCCCTCCGGCGGCTCCTCAGGAACCCGCCGCGGGTGGTCGCCGTCAAGGGGGAGCGCGCAGAGCTCGCAGAAGCTGAAGAGCTGCTTCGGGATGCCGGCACGGGCCTGCTCCTGGTAGACCCGGGAGCCGACTGGGACCGGTTGCTGTCCATTGCCAAGGACCGTATCCAGCCACCGAGCTATCAGCACGAAGTGCTGACGCTGCTGGAAGAGGACCTGTTTGCCATCGCCCAGACCACGGCCCGGCTCACGTCCAGCCACGTGCTCATCGAAGATGCCGCCAATAAAGTGCTGGCGTACTCCACCGTTTCGAACGACATCGACGAACTCCGCAAGGCCTCCATCCTCGCCCGGCGCGGCCCGCGCAAATACGAGCTGCTGTTGAAGGACCTGGGCGCCTACCGCGAACTGCACAGGACCCGGCTGCCGGTGCGTGTACCGGCCCGGCCACAGGACGGGCTGCGGGAACGCGTGGCCATCACCCTTTTCGCGGGGGACCGGATCATGGGCTACATCTGGCTGCAGGAAACCGGCGCCGGTTTCGGCGCCGACGTTGACTACGTGCTCACCGGATCGGCGGCGCGGGCCTCCGCCGAGCTCATCCGGTACCGCAACCAGCAGTCCGTCCACATGCGCGAAGACCGAATCGTGCGGATTCTTTCAGGCCCGGCGGAGGCTGCGGCAAGTGCGCACAGCGAGAAGATCCCTGCCGACCGCCCTGCTGCGCTGATCCTGATAGGAATATCGGATGCCGATGCCCAAGCGGACGACGCCGCGTTGAAACACGGCGAACTCGCGAACCTGGCATCCATCCACGCAGCTGCGTACAAGGCCTCCGCGATAGTGGGGCAATACAACGGCGACACCGCCGTGATTGTGCCGGGCCTGCAGTCCTCGGCAGCTGAAACCGGGTTGCGGAGCCTGGCCGAATCGATCGTGCGGGATGCCGGCAAACACCTGGGTATGAGACCCTTCGCAGCGGTGGGCCCAGTGGTCCCGGACCTGCTGTCCATCCACTCGATCACCCGGATCACCGAGGCTCTGTTGGGCTGCGTGGGCTCATCCGAGGACACGTCAGTGGCCACCATCGACGACTTCGAGGGCGAGATCCTTTTCCGCGAGGCCGTCAGGAATTTCTCCTCCTCCACCTTTCGCCACCGAAGCCTTTCCCGGCTGCTGAATGAGGACAGCGAACTGGCGGAGACCCTGTGGAACTACTTTGAAGCGTCCCTTGATGTCGCCGAGTGCGCACGGCGGATGCGGCTGCACAAAAACACTGTCTATTACCGGATCAGCAAGGCATCCCGCGTGACCGGGTTGGCCTTGGGCAACCCGCGGGACACGCTCGTTGCCCTGCTCCATATCCAGGAATGGGCCGGAACACATAAGGAACAGTTGGGCACCACATGACCACAGCACTCAAGGCACCGCCGTTGGGACCGATCCTAGACGACATCGTCCGCAGCCACAGGCCACAGCGCGAAGCAGGATCTGTCCCGGCCAACATCCCCTTCCTCGGAGCGGTCCCGTTCGACAGGTTCGGCATCGCCGTCGCCACCGCTTCGGGCGAGGTGTTCAGCTCAGGTGATGCTGAGGTCCCCTTCTCCATCCAGAGCATCTCCAAGGTCTTCACCCTGGCCATGGCGCTCCAGGGCGACAGGTCTGGGTCGCTGTGGTCCCGTGTGCTGCGCGAACCCTCTGGCACATCGTTCAATTCCCTGGTCCAGCTGGAGGTGGAGCACGGCATCCCGCGGAACCCCTTCATCAATGCCGGGGCCCTGGTTGTCACAGACCACCTCATGAAGGAAACGCCCGACGCCGCCACCCGGCTTCTGCGGTTCCTCGCCACCCAGGCGGCCAGCACAGGAGCCTACATCGATGAGGCGGCTGCTGCCGGCGAGCTGGCCGGCAGCAGCCGGAACCTTGCACTGGCCCACTTCCTGAAGGACTTCGGCAACCTGCAGCAGACCGCGGAGTCAGTGGTGGAAAACTACGTCCGGCAGTGCTCCATCATGATGACCTGCGTGGAACTGGCCAGGGCCGGACTCTTCCTTGCCCGCAATGGCCAGGGAACACACGGAACTGTGGTGTCCGCCAGCGAGGCGAAACGCATCGGTTCGATCATGCTGACGTGTGGCATGTACGACGCCGCCGGTGAGTTCGCCTACCGCGTGGGTTTACCCGGAAAGAGCGGGGTGGGCGGCGGGATCCTGGTCATCGTCCCCGGTGTCTGCGCCATCTGCGTCTGGTCCCCACGGCTCGATGCGAAGGGGAACTCCCTGGCCGGAACAGCAGCGCTCGCCGATCTTTCCGACCTTACCGGCTGGTCCGTTTTCTGACCCCCGCCGCTGCGAGTCACCGCGACACGCATCTCACTTCTTCTTAACCCACCCGAGTTAGATCTTCCCCGGATCGAAAGGATCAACCATGCCCATCAACCCCAATGACGAGGTTGTACTCAAGCAGGCCATCCCTGACCACATCATCGACGGCGGCCACGCGCACGCGTCCGAGACTGCCCTGCACGCGGAAGACCA